>JALYIB010000078.1 GCA_030775965.1 Acidobacteriota bacterium
ATGCTACGCGCGGCGGACAAGGCTCGGTGCTGAGTTTCGTGCCCGATCTGAATTCGGCGTGGATGCCGCTGATCACTTTCTTCGTTTACATTTCGCTGAACTGGTGGGCTACTTGGTATCCAGGGGCGGAGCCGGGAGGCGGCGGTTACATCGCGCAGCGCATGTTTTGCGCGAAGGACGAAAAGAATTCGCTGCTGGCGACGCTGTGGTTCAACGTGGCGCATTACGCGGTGCGTCCGTGGCCTTGGATTCTGGTGGCGCTGGCGTCGCTGATTTTGTTTCCGGGCTTGAAAGATCCGGAGACGGGCTACATTCGCGTGATGATCGCAGATCTGCCGCCGTCGCTGCGCGGACTGATGGTGGCTGCGTTCGCGGCGGCTTACATGTCCACGATTGCCACGCAGCTCAATTGGGGAGCGAGCTATCTGGTGAACGATTTCTACCGGCGATTCCTGAAACCGGCCGCCTCGCCGGGTCATTATGTCAACGCTTCTAAAGCGGCGACGGTGCTGCTGACGATTGTTTCCGCAGTGGTTACGTTCTATCTGGATTCGATCGCGGGCGCGTGGAAGATGCTGCTGGTCACCGGCGCGGGAACGGGGAGCGTCCTATTATTGCGCTGGTACTGGTGGCGCATTAACGCGTGGAGCGAGGTATCGGCGATGCTGGCGGCGTTCCTTACGTCCATCACATTGCAGGGTTTTTTGCATATGGACTCGGATGACCCGCGCAGCTTCGCATGGATCATGATGATCACGGTGAGCATCACGACGGTGGTGTGGCTGACGGCGACGTTCCTCACGCCTCCCGAACCGCGCGAGGTTCTGGTGGCGTTCTACCGGCGGACGCGGCCGTCGCTCGCGGGATGGAAACCAATTGCGGCTCTTGCGCCTGACGTGAAGCCGGTGAGCGATCTGGGGCGCAACGCCATGGATTGGATGGCGGGATTGGTGTTGATTTACGGAGTACTGTTCGGCACGGGCAAGCTGCTGCTGCACGAGACGGGGTTGGGGGTCGCGCTGCTGGCCTGCGGAGTGGCGGGCGGAGCGGTGATTTATTTCGATTTGTCGCGCAGGGGGTGGAGTGCGGTTATTGAGTAGCCTCCTGTTGCTGGCGATGCTGGCGTCCGCAGGCCCCGCGGAATTTGGACAGGCGGAACTCGACGCCGCGATGGCGCAGCGCAAACTCAAATGGAAAAACCAGGTGGAGCTGAGCCTGGACGCGCCCGATACCTTTCGCATCGATCCTTTCAGCACGGGCGGCGCGCACATCACCGGCGGCGATTTGCGGGGGCTGATGTACGGGCTGCTAGAAGCAGCCGGGCAGATTCGCGATTCGGGGCACTTCACGAAAACCATCGGCATTCCGGCGGCTTCCCTGCGCGGGGTGCGGATCGCGATGACGCCGGAGCTGGAGCAGGCATCCGAGGAATTTTGGAATTCGTATTTCCGCATGCTGGCGCGGAATCGCTTCAACCGCGTGCACGTGGCCTTTGCGCACATCGAAGCGCCTTACCGGCTTGCGCAGTTTCTGTCGCGCACGGCGGCGGACTATGGAATCGACTTCACGCTGGGAATCGGCAGCGGCGTCACTGCTGTGGAGTTGGCGCACGCGCTCATTGTTTGTCCGGCGATCAGAGGCGTGGCGATTGAAGACGCGAGCGCCGAGGCGGCGGTGTTTTCGGCGCTGCGGGTGGCGGGGCGGCGCGTCACGCTGGATGTGGACGGCGCTACTGCCGAGCCCGCGGTCTTGCAAGCGGCGCTCGCGGACGGGGTGCCAGTGCTGCGTCCGGCGGAGGCGTGGCCTCCTAGTTTCGAAGTGGCGCCGCCCATCGATGCGGCGAATGCGGAGGCGCATCCGGTTTTCTACGAAGTGATGGGGAGACTGAGTTACGATCCAAAGAGCAAGCCGGAGTACCGCACGGCGCGGGAGGCCGGGTTGTGGATCGCGGCGGCGCAGCAGGCGAATTTGGGCGGGTCCGACTATGTGGCGGCGGCGGGTGAAACGGACCGGGGTGGGTCGGCGAAGTTTACACCGCCGGAGATTGCGGAGCGGCTGGACGCCGCGGCTGCGCAAGTAGGGGACACCGCTGACGCGGATCTGCGATTACTGGCGGAACTCGCGCGGGAACAAGCGGCGCAACTGCGGTCTGCGTCGCGTCTTCGGGCTCCGGTGAAGGGAATGCCGCCGGTGTGGAGCCACACGCCTCCGGCTTGGGCTCCGTCCGAGCAGGCGCTGACGTTGACGCTACATCTCGCGCGGGCCAAAACGGTGAGCGCGGTGCGCCTGCATTTCCGGCCCGCCGATCCGGGGGCCGCTACGCAGACGATCGAGCAGCCCGCGAAAGCGGAACTTAGTTTCATCATTCCTGGCGGGGAAATCACCGGGAATTGGGATCTGCAATATTTTTTTGAGTTGCTCAGCGCGGACGGCAGCGGATGGTTCGCCCCGGATCCTTTAACCGCGACTCCCTACTGGGTGGTGCATGTGATCGCGCCGCACAGCGGGCGGAATTAGAGCTTTCTCAATAGAGAATGCGGGTGCGGATGGTGCCTGCTACTTGATCCAGGCGTTTGCGCAGGGCCATGGAAACGGCGCGGTCGGGGGCTTCGATATCGATCACGACGTAACCGATCTTGGGATTGGTCTGCAGGAACTGGCCGGTGATGTTGATGTGTTTCTCGGAGAAAATCTTGTTCACCTCAGACAGCACGCCGGGTTGATTGCGGTGGATGTGCAGCAGACGATGCTGACCGGGGTAGGCGGGCAGCGACACTTCGGGGAAGTTGACGGCCCCCAGCGTAGATCCGTTGTTGCTGTACTTCAGTAGCTTGCTCGATACTTCGAGCCCGATGTCGTGCTGCGCTTCTTGCGTGCTGCCGCCGACGTGCGGCGTGAGAATCACGTTGTCGCGGCCGCGCAGGGGGGAGACAAAGGGGTCGGTGTTGCTTTTGGGTTCCTTCGGAAAAACGTCGATCGCGGCGCCGCTGAGGTGGCGTGAATCGAGCGCGCGCACCAGGGCGTCGATATCGACGACGTGTCCGCGCGAGGCATTGATTAAACTGGACCCCGGCTTCATGCGAGACAGCGCCGCGGCGCCGATCAGGCCGGTGGTCGCCGCGGTTTCGGGCACATGCAGGGTGACGACGTCGGCCGCTTCGAGCAGCGCTTCGAGCGTAGGCATGGCGCGCGCGTTGCCCAGCGCCAGTTTCATTTCGATGTCGTAAAACACCACCTGCATGCCCAGCGCTTCGGCCAGCACGCCCACTTGCGTGCCGATGTGGCCATAGCCGACGATGCCCAGCGTCTTGCCCCGCGCCTCGCGGGAACCGGCGGCGGTCTTGATCCACTCACCGCGGTGAGCAGCGGCGTTGCGTGCCGGAATGCCGCGCATCAGCAGCACGATTTCCGCCAGCACCAGTTCCGCTACGCTGCGCGTATTGGAAAAGGGCGCGTTAAACACCGGAATGCCGCGATCTTGCGCCGCCGCCAAATCTACCTGATTGGTGCCGATGCAAAAACATCCCACGGCAGTAAGATGGCGCGACGCTTCGAGCACGCTGCGCGTCAACTGCGTGGCCGAGCGGATGCCGACGATATAAGCGTCGCGCGCGGCTTCGGCCAATGGCGGCTCCGGCAGAGCTTTCTGGTACAGGTCGATGTTGGAGTAGCCGTCCGCGCGGAAAGCGTCGACGGCGCTCGAATGCACGCCTTCGAGCAGAACGACTTTCAGTTTATCTTTGGAAAAAGAGGTGTCCGGCATGAATGAGGGCTCGAACTAATAGAGTGTCACACTTGACCGTCCGCATACTATATTTGCCGGACATGGGCCGTTTTTTCGCGTCGTGGGCAATTTGCGTCGTGGGCAATTTGTAATGATATAAGCAGGTGCTCCGGCGCATCCTCATGCTTGCTTTGCTGGCCGCGCCCGCCTTTGCGGCGGACTGGGTGGAATACCGCTCGGGGCCGCTGCACGTTTTCAGCGACGCCGGCGACGGCAAGGCGCGCGAACGGCTCACGCAACTGGAACAGCTTCGCTTCGTGCTGGGCGCGCTGCTGGGCAAGCCTGAGCTGACCACTGTCTGGCCCATCGATCTGGTGCTGTTCGCGAACCAGAAGGAATACGGCGCGCACGCACTACCGCAGCCGCTTACCGATGGCGGGTCCGCTACGCTCGCGGCGTGGACGGCGGATACGGCGTTGCCGCGGGATCTGCTGCGCGCGATCACGCGGCGGCTGCTCGAGGAC
>JALYIB010000079.1 GCA_030775965.1 Acidobacteriota bacterium
GTGAACGGAATCTTTTTCTGCACTTCGCGGACCGCATCCAGCGCGACAGCCAGATCCAGAAAGTGGGTGGGGCTTCCGGTCCACCCGATGCGCGCCTCCCCGCTTCTGGGTTCGACCGTCCACTCATCCGGGTCAACGCTATTGGGAATCACGGTGACGTTGGGATTCCATCGGCGGAGGTAGCTGGCGAGCGTGTCCGTGGTCGTAGTCACGATGTCGGCGGAGCGCAGCAGGAATTCGTAAAGCGGCAGCCGCGCTTGCACCGCTTTGTAGTTCAGGTTCTCGGGTGGAACCAGATCCAGAGCGTCATCGGTATCGAAGACCACCCGGATATTTTTGTCCCTGCACCATTCGACGATTTTCACCGCCTGCGGATAGTGGGCTCGATAGAGAACCAGAACGTCGGGCGCTTGATAGCTCTCTTGATTCGAGAGAATGTCGACTTGGTGCCCGCGCTGGCGCAGATATTTCGCGGGGATCGCGCCGCGCCATTTGTAGCAGCCGCTTTGAGTCTCCGTAAGTAGACAAATTCTCAAGCAGGTCTCTCCTCACTCTCGGCGTTGGAGCGCGCCCAGTTTGAAAGGAAGGATTCAGCGGCCGTGTTTTCAAGCTCGCGCTCATGCAGATAGGTCCAGGCCTTCTTGCGCCGCTCTTTCAAATCCTCCAGAACCTTGCAGTCTTTGCGGACTTTCAGAAGGCGCTTGCGTTGTTCGGCGATCTGGATTTCCAGGTTCCTGCGCGCCGCGACTAAGGACACTTTTTCGCCGCGGATGCGCAGCTGGAATGCCGCCAAAGCGCGAAATTCAGTGGCTTCGACGAGCGGCCGGCCCAACACGTTCATCTCGGCATTCAACTGAGCGGCTGTCAGCGCATTCTCGCGATGCAGCACCTCCGCCAGCTTATTTTGAATGGTGGAAAGCCTTTCTTCTTCCGTGCGCATGTGCAGCTCACGCCATTCGAGAACCCGTTGCAGCGGAAACTGGAACGCCTTCATGACAGTTCCTTAGCCAGCGTAAACAGGCGGTTGCGCGTCTCTTCGAGCGGCGCGTACGCCTCAGAATCCTGCCGCAGGAATTCCAGAATCTGCGGACGGACGCGGATGCTGCGATCCAGCACCGGATTCGCGCCTTGGACATGCGCGCCCAACTGGATCAAGTCGGCTGATTGATGATAGGTCGACAGGGCTTCACGGATACGCCGGTTGGCAGACAGTTCTTCCGTAGTAATGACTTTGTTCGAAAGACGGCTGACGGAGTTCAAAATATCGATGGCGGGATAGTGCCCGGACGAGGCCAGGTCCCGCGAAAGGATGAAGTGCCCGTCGAGAATACCGCGCGCCGCGTCGCAGATCGGTTCGTTAAAGTCGTCGCCTTCAACCAACACCGTGAAAAAGCCGGTGATCGATCCGGTTCCGAAGTTGCCAGCGCGTTCAAAGATCTTAGGTAACAGTGCAAATACCGAAGGAGTGTAGCCTTTCTGGCTGGGAGGTTCTCCGGCGGCCAACCCGATTTCGCGCTGCGCCATCGCCAGGCGCGTCACCGAATCCATGACCAACAGCACGTCGGCGCCCTGATCGCGGAAATATTCTGCCGCCGCCAAGGCTACGTACGCCGCGCGGATGCGGAGAGGCGCGGGGCGATCGGACGTGGCCACAACCACTACCGAACGCTTCATCCCTTCCGGCCCCAGCTCGTTTTCGAGAAACGCTTTTACTTCGCGATTGCGTTCGCCAATCAAGGCGATCACGCTGACTTGCGCCGAATTCTTGCGCGACATCGCACCCAGCAGAGTGCTCTTGCCCACGCCGCTGCCGCCGAACAGCCCAATTCTCTGGCCTTTTCCGCAGGCCAGCAGACTATCGATGGAGCGAACCCCGGTCACCAGGCGATCCGTAATATGTTTCCGCTGGAGAGGATTGGGAGGGGGCGCATACAACGGATAAGTGCTGGACGATTCGATCGGTGGACCGCCGTCCATAGGCTGTCCGAAGCCATCGAGGACGCGCCCCAGTAATCCCGGCCCCACCGCGAGCTGAGCGTCCTGCGAGCGGGCAATCACGCGGCTGCCCAGTTGCAGTCCATCCGGCTCATCGAGCGGCATCGCCAGAACCCGGCCATTGCGGAAGCCGATGACCTGCGTGCGGATGCTGCGTCCGTTCGCCGCCTGGATTTCGCAAAAATCTCCAATCGCCGCCGCTGGACCTTGCGATTCGATCAATAGGCCAACCGTTGCCGTGACCTGGCCGCTCCACGGCAAAAGATCCATTCGGTCGAGATCGACCATATAAGGAGCGAGCGCGACTTTTTCTGAAGTGTCCATGGTCATCGGTTCGCTGCCACCCGGCGTATGCGGTCCGCGAAACCGCGTTCAATTTCGCGAAGCTGCGATTCTATCGACGCATCCAAATTGCCATGCGTGGTTTCGAAGATTATATCGCCGCATTGCATGGAAGAGTCTGCCACCAGCTCGACTTTCTGAGAATTTGAGAAGCGTTCCAGGGCGTTGCGAATGGCGCTCTCCTGATCCGGGTGCACGCGGATGCGGCACAGTTCCCGGGAATGAAGTTTTTCGAGAGCCACTCGGATCAAGCCTTCAATCGATTCCGGCTCGAGTGTCAATTCGCGATGCAGCACGCGCCGCGCGATGGAGATGGCAAGCTTGAGAAGATCGCCTTCCGCCTCCGACCGCATGCGCGAACGCAGCGAGGTAAGCGTGGCTAAGCTCTTGCCAAGTTGGTCGAGAACCGGCTGCAACTCGGCCTTGGCCTGCTGCTGCCCTGCGCTTTTTCCCTCAGCAAAGCCGCGCTGATAGGCTTCTTGCTCGATGCGCTCGCGGGCCTGCTCAAGCAGTTGATTCGCTGGGGGTGCGGGATCCTCCGAAAGAACTTCCCTCATGGCGATCGCATTAGGTTTCGTCCGGGGAGGGAGCACGGCCGTACTGGCGCGCCAGGCAATCGGCATGACCGCCGCCTGTTCGGCTTCGCGCAGAATTCTAGACGACGTATTGGTCATCGCCGCCGCCTCCCTTTAAGCTCAGGACACCCTCGGTTTCGAGCTGCCGGAGGACGGCGATCATGGCCTGCTGCGCCGCTTCCACCTCACGAATTTTGACGGGCCCCAAGGCTTCCATATCTTCGAGCAACATGGCGGCGCCGCGTTGCGACATGCCCTTCAGCAGATGTTGCCGCAGTTCCTCGTTGGTTCCCTTGAGCGCGGTGGTGAGCTGGCGCCGGTCCGTGCGAGCCAGCAGTTCTTTGACACCGTTGGCGTCGAGCGCCATCAGATCGTCAAACACAAACATCTTCTGACGAATAGAATCCATTAGCTCTGAGTTCTCCTCGCCGATTTGAGTGAGAATTTCGCTACTGAGTTCCGTCTCCAGCTGATTGAATATTTCCGCGACGGCACGAGGCCCGCCCGAGGGCTGGCGCTTCATCTCCCCCAGAGACTTCAGCTTCTGCCCAATAATCGCGGAGATTTTGCGTACCACGATGGGTGAAATCTTGTCGAGCTTAGCGATGCGCAGAGCGATATCCGGGCGCGCCGACGGGTCCATCGAAGCCAGAACACCGGCCGATTGCGAGGGATCGAGCTGCGACAGCACGATCGCCACCGTCTGCGGATGCTCACTTTTTACGAAACGGGCTAAGAGTTGAGGCTCGACGTTTTGCAGTTCCCGTGTGCTGCCCCTCTCTCCATGCGGCCCAGGCAGCTGTTCTAAATGCTTCTTGCTTCCTTCGGGACCAAAGGCGCTGGTGAGAATCCGCTTGACAAAAGCGACGCCCCCCGGGCCCACGCGAACGAAATCCGAGGTGGCAGCGCGAAATTCTTCCAGTACCGCTTCCGCTTGAGCTGCAGTAACCGACGAAAGATCGGCAATGGCGCCGCTGACGGCCTGCACTTGATCTTCGCTCAACTGCTTCAGCAATCCAGCGGACGTCTGATCGCCCAGAGCAATCAGCAGAACTGCCGCTTTTTGTGCCCCGGTGAGTGTGCCGGAGCCGCTAGGAGTCGCCATTACGAACTAAACCTGCCCTTCTTTGAGCCAACCGCGCAGCACTCCGGCGCAGATCTCCGCGTCTTTTTGAGCCGTCTCGCGGAGTTGCGTGGTAAGAGTTTCGAGGCGCGCCGGCCCCAGCGCGGGAACTTTGCTCGATGCAGGGGTGGATGGCGCCCAAGTATCTTGGGTGGCTGTGGCCGCGCGCGATAATTCCTGAGTCTTGCCGGCAGCCGCTTCCGGTAGAGCTTGCGTTACCTGAACCTTCGCCGTGGCCGCCGAACTTTTCCTCAGCCGTGTCACGAGAAAGCCGCATCCGGCCAGCAGTACGATCACGGCGGCTCCTGAAATCGCCAGAAGCTTCGGATTGCCTTTGAGTTCCTCGAGGGGAGATTTCGATTTAGGAACCGCGCCGCCAGGCGGCAGCGCCGTCAGCGGTGGGTCCAAATTCAAAGTGGACTCAAAAGGGAGTGCCTCGACGAACAAAATATCGCCGCGCTCCAGGTTGAATCCGCTAGTAGCCGCCACCAGGTCATGAATCACCTTCATGCGCTCGGGCGGCGGCGGCACCAGGACGCGCTTCGCGTTGGCGCCAGTGCCTTCCCAGTGGGCTTCGTGATCGACCAGTACCGATACCGACAGCCGCTTAATCGAGCCCTGCGGGAGAACCATCCGCTTGACGGTTCGGCTGGTTTGATAGTTTACGTTTTCAGTCTTGCGAGACGTTCCGCCTCCGGTGACGGCAGGCTTCGGTGCCGCATCCGGAAGATTGGAAGCTGTTCCAGGGATGCCCGCTATTGCGCGAGTGGGAGTGGAAGTATCTTCCGTAGTCTGCGAACTCACGATGGCGGACTTGGTCGGGTCGAAACTTTCCTCGCTCTGCTCGCCACTGCTTAAATCGGTCTCCGCG
>JALYIB010000080.1 GCA_030775965.1 Acidobacteriota bacterium
GCGCAAGTGGGAATCGCCATGGGCACCGGCACCGACGTCGCCATGCAAAGCGCCGGCGTGACTCTGGTCAAAGGCGATCTGCGCGGAATCGTCCGCGCCCGCGCTCTCAGTCGCGCGACCATGCGCAACATCAAGCAGAACCTGTTCTGGGCCTTCGTCTATAACTCCCTCGGCGTTCCCCTCGCCGCCGGAGTTCTGTACCCGTTCTTCGGAATCCTCCTGAGCCCCATGATCGCCGCCGCTGCCATGAGCTCCAGTTCGGTGTCGGTCGTCGGCAACGCTCTGCGCCTTCGCGCCGCGCGCTTATAGTGGTACAGTCTCAGATCATGCGCAATCGCCGTGAGTTCATTCAGGCGGTCACCGGGGCGGCTCTCGCCAGCCGCGCGCTTGTGAACGCAGCGCCCCAAGCCAGCGCCATCGTGGCGCGGCGTGAAGTTCGCGTCGGCGGCAAACGCGTAAAAGTAGTTGACACGCACGCGCACGCCAGCATCGCCGAAATCGCCGACGTAGTCAAAGGCACGCCGCTGGAGCGTTTCGCCCGCGGTGTCGGACGCGCCCTCGGACCGGATCGCATTCAAGAATTGGACAAGCGCGGCATCGACCTGCAAGCGCTCGACATCAACATCTTCTGGTGGTACGCCGCCGAGCGCGACCTCGCCGCCAAGATCGTGCAGGTCCAAGACGAGCGCCTGTCGAAATGGTGCGCCGCCCACCCCGAGCGCTTCGTCGCCTTCACCTCTCCCGCCCTTCAATTCCCGGATTTAGCGGCGGAACAAATCGAGCACGCCGTCAAGAATCTTGGAATGCGCGGCGTCGCCGTCGGCGGCCACGTAGCAGGCGAGCCCCTGTCACTACCCAAGTACAACCCCTTCTGGGCCAAAGTCCAGGACCTCGGCGTGATGGTTTTCATGCATCCCAACAACGCCGAAAATGTAGCGAAAAACGATGCGTTCGCCGGCGCCGGCGATCTCGGCAACATCATCGGCAACCCGCTCGAGACCGGGCTGTTCTTAACCCACCTGATCTTCGACGGCACTCTCGACCGCTTCCCCGGCCTAAAAATCTGCGGCGCTCACGCCGGCGGTTATCTGCCCTCCTACTTGGGCCGCACCGACGTAGCTTGCGAAGTCCGCCCGAACGCCAAGTGCGTAAACAAGAAACACCCGCGCGAATATATGCACGACCAGATCTTTGCCGATTCCATGGTCTTCACCCCCGAAGGTATCCGCCACCTGGTAGCCGAAATGGGCCCCAGTCAAGTGGTCTACGGCACCGACATCCCGCTCGTCTGGCCCGACACCATCGACGCAATCCTCGCCGCCGAGATCCCCGACGCGCAGAAAGAAATGATTCTCGGCGGCAATATGATGCGCCTGCTGAAACTGTGACGATGCCCTAGCGCTTCCTCAACCCCGACGCGTCCACGCCATCGCCCAGTTTCTTCGCCCACTGCCGCTCCATCGCCAGCAGCGAATCGCGCTTCAATAGCTCCGCGGTAACGTTGGCGAGATTGGTTTCCTCATAAGGATCATCCGCCAGATTGAATAGATGGGTCACGTCCTCGTTCTTATCCACCACCAGCTTGTCGTAGCCGTGGACCAGCATGCGCCACTCGTCCTTTTGCCCCAATCGCCCTTCCGCATACACTGCCTCGGGCCGCTCCCCGGCCTCCCCCGCCAGCAGCGCCGATAGATCGCGCCCCTCGACGACATCGGGAATGGTAGCCCCGCACCACTTCAGCAGCGTGGGCATAATGTCCACTTGCGAAATTAAAATATCGTTTTGCGATCCGCCCTTCAGCACGCGCGGATAGCGAATCGCCAAGGGGATGCGGATGGTTTCCTCGTACACGTAATCGTCGCCCTGCCCCGAGTGAGAGCCGAACTGCTCGCCATGCAGTGACGTGAAGATGACGATGGTGTCGTCATTCAGTCCGTTGTCATTGCCGTTCCGTGTTCGCCCCAACGCCTCCAAAACTTCGCCGATATCGCGATCGCGCGTGCGCGCCCGGGCGTAAAACACCGCCATGTCCTCGCGCGTGCGCGATTGCAGTTCCGCGGGCACGTTCTCCCGCACATGCAGATCGCCGGGATTGCTGCGCTCCATCAAGCCGCTGCCAACGTTCTCCATGTACCACTCCACGTAAAACGGCGCGTCTCCTTGCGAATGAACGAAAGCGACGATCTCATCCGCCTGCCGCGTGCCGAAGGAAGCGGTGCGATACCCAGCCCCGCGCAGCACCGTCGCCAGCGTCGGCGGTTCCGACAGCGGACCTTCGACCGGCGCATCCGGCATAGCCAGGGTATGCGGGAACACGCCCTTCAGCAAACACAGTCGCGAACGCTCAGAGCGTGCATACGCGGCATACGCGCGCGAGAAGGTGACTCCCTGAGCGGCGAGCCTCGCCAGGTTCGGCGCCGGCACATCCGTATCGCCGGCCCACGGAACCGCCTGCGCGCGCCAAGTGCCCGCCACGATCAAAATGACATTCGGCTTCCGCTCGCCCGCGCGCATCGCCTGCCAAGCAGCCAGCGCCACCGGCGTTGCCAGAAAGCCGCGCCGGCTAATCCCCAAGCTGAGACTCCGGATTCGTCATTCTTTCCATAATGCCTGAATCCGCCGCGTTCCGGGACTCATCTCCTACCCATGAGTAAGCTGGCAGGAAAAGTCGCCGTTGTCACCGGCGCATCTAAAGGAATCGGCGCCTCGATCGCCGAACATCTCGGAGCCAAAGGCGCTTCCGTGGTCGTCAATTACGCAAGCAGCAAAACCCGCGCCGATGCCGTCGTCAATCGCATCGCCGCGAAGGGAGGGAAAGCCGTCGCCATTCAAGCTGACGTTTCCCAGCTCGAAGACATTCAGCGTTTGTTTGCCGAAACCAAAAGGGTCTACGGCAAACTCGACATTCTGGTGAACAATGCCGGCGTCTATGAATTCGCGCCGCTCGAAAGCGTCACTCCCGAACACTTCCATAGACAATTCAACCTCAACGTGCTGGGCTTGCTTCTTACCACCCAGGAAGCCGTCAAGCTGATGGATGGCGAGGGCGGCTCCATCATCAACATCAGATCCATCGTCGGCCCGATACCGGTCCCCAACGCTTCCGTCTACAGCGCCACCAAAGCCGCGGTGGACGCCATTACCGTGGCGCTCGCCGCCGAACTCGGGCCCCGCAAGATCCGCGTGAACTCGCTCAATCCGGGCATGGTCGAAACCGAGGGAGTCATTTCCGCGGGTTTGGACCAAGGCGATTTCCGCAAGCGATTGGAGTCGCAAACTCCGCTGGGCCGCATCGCCCAACCGCGCGATATCGCCCGCGCCGCCGTCTTCTTCGCCTCTGAGGACGCCGGCTGGGTGACCGGCCAAACCCTGGTTCTGTCAGGCGGCCAGCGCCAGTAATTTAAACCCAGGTCTTCTCCACCGGCACGCCTTTTTCGCAAAGGTCGCAGGATTTCGCGTCCTTGTAGTAAGTAGCGTCCAGGTGGGCCAGCGAATAAAACGGCAGCGCGCCGAAGGTGGCCGCTCCCGGCTCCGGCTGATGAATCAAAACCGCAATCGCCACTACCTCGCCGCCGCGGCTTTCCACCAGCTTCTTGAGCTCCGTCATCTTGGCGCCGGTGCGCAGAATATCGTCCACCAGCAACACCTTTTCGCCGGGTTGAATTTCCAGGAACTGGCGAAACCGCATGCTTTCGTTGCCGCCGTTGGGCTCCGCCCAATACACCTGCCGCGAGCGCAGAGCTTCGCACATCCCGTACGCCACCGGCAACCCGCCGGTAGCCGGCGCCACAATCGACAACTCCGGAATCAGAGCGCGCAAATCCGCATGTGCGCGAATCAGCCGGCTCAAACCTACACTCAAGATCTTTGCCGATTGATAGTGCCGCATGGTCAGCGCCACTTGCAAATATTCATCGGTGTGCAAACCGTTGGGATATTCAAAATGCCCTTTGCGCAGGCCGCCGGTTTGCCGCAAAAGCTCGATCACTTCTTCTTGGGTGGGTACCAGATGCATATGGAATTGGTTAATGCGCTCCCCTGCCGCTCAGCACCTGCGGGATGG
>JALYIB010000081.1 GCA_030775965.1 Acidobacteriota bacterium
CTCAAGAGCACGTCGCTACGGACGCTCGCCGAACCTTGGTTCACCGATGAAATATCCGATCTGGGTACCAAGGATGCCGCAATGCAAGTCCGCGGCGTCTGGATCATCGAACTCGCGGAGTTAGACGCGATGGGGCGTCCCGAAGCAAGCCGAACGAAGGCGTTCATGAGTCGTTCGACAGACCGCTACAGACCCCCTTACGGTCGGCACTTGGTTGAGGTTCCCAGGGAAAGCGTTTTCGCTGGCACCGTGAATCACGACACATACCTCAAAGACGAAACCGGGGGCCGGCGCTTCTGGCCCGTGCGATGCGGCGCCATCAGGATCGACGACCTTCGCCGTGATCGCGACCAGTTGTGGGCCGAGGCGGTCGTCCGTTTTCGAGCCGGTGAAACTTGGTGGATTGATTCGGCGGAACTCGGCATAATGGCTGCCGAGGAACAGCAGCAGCGCTACGACGAAGATGCTTGGCAACCGCACATCGGACACTGGGTCCAAGGTCTAGAGTGCGTCACTGTCGATCAGATCCTCCGCGATTGCTTCGAAAAGCTACCGCGCGATTGGAGCCAGGGCGACAAGAACCGCGTCGCGCGCTGCCTTCACGCGATCGGCTGGACGCGAAAGCGCGCGTCGAAAGATGATCGTGGCCGCCGCGAATGGAAGTATTGCCCTGGTCCCAGTTTGAGGACCGATGTCCCACTTACGTCATGAGCTCTGGGACGCCGTATCCAATTGATTCCAGCCTTGCTGTCCCAGAGTCCCATTTGTCCCACTCCATTTGCCTTTGCGTGTGAGTAAACACCAAATACTTCACGCTATGTATGCGCGGCCTACTAGGACAGACTGGGACAGTGGGACAGAGCATTTCAGATCAGGCAGTTGAACAACTTCAACCACCTGGGACACGACTGGGACAAAGCGGGACTCCGTCTGGAGGCTGGTTTGCGCCGAAATTCCCTGTTTTCAAACGTCGATAATCGGGGTACAATCACCCCATTAGGTCGGTTCGTCAGGCTGGCGCCCACAGCGCACCTCCGAAGGATCCACAAGATCACTTACTGGAAGGAGAGCTATGCTCACGCCCCCCATGGCGCAGCGCATCGAGCAGTGGCGCATCGAAAAACTGATCCCGCACGCACGCAACCCCAGGACGCATTCCGACGCGCAGGTCGCTCAGATCGCTGCGAGCATCGCAGAGTTCGGCTTTAACAACCCTATCCTGGTGGATACGAAGGCGGGCATCATCGCCGGTCACGGGCGGCTTCTGGCCGCGCGCAAGCTGCAACTAGCTGAAGTCCCGGTGATTGTTTTGGATCATCTTAGCGAGGTGCAGAAGAGAGCTTACATACTCGCAGACAATCAGCTTGCGCTGAACGCCGGCTGGGACGACACTCTACTCGCGGCGGAACTCGCTGCGCTGCAGCACGAGGACTTTGACGTTAGCCTCATTGGCTTCGAGGACGAGGAACTGGCGCGGTTGCTGGCAGCCCAGAACGCAACCGATGGGTTGTGCGACGAGGATGCCGCGCCGCCCGTACCCCAAACACCGATTTCAAAGTTAGGTGACCTGTGGTTGCTCGGCCGCCATCGCTTACTCTGCGGTGACTCCACCGACCAGCAAACTGTCTCGCGGGTGCTCGGTTCTGTGAAACCCACGCTGCTGGTGACAGATCAACCATACGGCGTTCAATACGACCCAGAATGGCGGAAGCGCGCGGGCGTCAATAACTCGAATCGCATGGGCAAGGTCCGCAATGATGACCGCTCCGACTGGCGCGAAGCGTGGGCTCTATTTCCGGGCGATGTTGCGTATGTTTGGCATGGCGCTCTGCACGCCTCTACGGTTTCCGACGGGCTGGAGTCGTGCGGTTTCGAGATCCGTAGTCAGATCGTTTGGGCGAAGCCGTCGCTGGTGATGGGCCGCGGGCATTACCATTGGCAGCACGAACCCTGTTGGTACGCCGTCCGTGGCACTGGGCATTGGAATGGGGACCGGAAGCAGAGCACCCTCTGGCATATCGAGAACCGCAATCAGGACGCGGAAACAGTCCACAGCACGCAGAAGCCCGTCGAGTGTATGCGCCGTCCCATTGCTAACAACTCGAGTCCGGGACAGGCTGTTTACGAGCCCTTCTCCGGTTCGGGGACCACGATCATCGCCTGCGAGAAAGAAGCGCGTATCGCCCTTGCCATTGAGCTTGAGCCAGCGTACGTCGATGTCGCCGTGACTAGGTGGCAGAACTTCACCGGCAAGCAGGCCGTGCTCGACGGCGACGGGCGGAGCTTCGAGGAGATCAAAACCGAGCGGGTGGGAATCGCCGCATGAGTGGAACGCTGCCGTCGCGAAATCTCGGGCATCGAGGCGGAGATCCTCGCGGGCAATCCCGATCTGCCGGGACTGTGTCTTGCCCTATCGGACTGGCATGCGGAACTCCGCATCCTGCAAGACGAGACACGACAGCATGAAGATTCGCAGCAGAATTGAACGGTTGGAGGATGATCTCTTGCCGCTGCCAGCGGGACCAACTCTGCGGTTGAACATCAACGCGGTCGAGTCAGACGGGAAGGTGGTGGACACAATTGTGTTCGAGGTTCCCCAGCCTGCGCCAGATCGCCGGGAGCGAAGGTATCGCGGCCTCGCAGCAAGGCGGACTTGGTGACAAAGCGAGGAACGCCGCCAGACGGGAACCCGGCGGCGTGCTGTGGACAGGAGTGGCGGGACTCAGGCCTTGATGGAGTACGTTCGCTCGCCGTCCTCGACCTTGGTGGACGTGACAGCCAATCCGAGCTTCTTGCTGACTGTTCCCGAAAGGAAGCCGCGCACGCTATGGGCCTGCCAGCCTGTCGCCTTCATGAGTTCGGCGAGCGTCGCTCCATCGGCTCGCTTAAGCAAATCGAGGATCTTCGCAGCCTTGCTCCCGTCCCGAACCTCACCCGCCTTCTTGGCGGCTTTAGGCACTCTCTTTGGGGCCTTGGCGTTCTTGGCCAGCTTGCCCTTGGCGGCCCCAACGTGGGCGCGCTTTTGGCCAGCGTTGGCCTTTTTGCCGGCTTTCGCCTTCTCGGTTGCCGCCTGAGCGGTTTCGGCTTCTTCAATAACTGTGTTCATGTGGTCTCCTTTCGCGGTAATCGCCGCGGTGAGGACATGAATCGCGCTGGTGGGGCAGAGATGCAAGTCAATTCTCGAAGAATCGCGAATGAGAGCCATCGATAGCAGAATTCGCCGCCTTCAGCATCGATTGTGCCCCGATAAGGGGGAACCACAGCGTCTCTGGGTATTGATCAAGCCGGGTTACGGGCTCGCCCTAGATCTGGACACGTGTACTGAGATCCTTGATGAATCCGGCTTTCTGCCCACGGGCCGTTTCGGCGTCGTGAACCTCTGCGGGATTCCGGACGGGTTGAACGCGCAGGAACTGGAGAAGTACCTGCGGAGAAATCGCTCTGAGACTCGCGGTGTCGGCGGTCATCAAAATCATGGCGGCCCAGGAGGGGCATGCCCGGCCAGGCGATAGTAGCTGGTCAAGTCAAGAGCAGATAGGTGCAGATAGGTGCAGATGAAGGGCCACGGCGCAAAATTCGGACGGAAGAAGGAGGAAGCGATTGCTGCGCTTCTTTCGCACAGGAGCGTGGACGAGGCCGCGCGCGCCGTGGGACTCACGCCCAATACTCTTCTTCGCTGGCTCCAGATGCCAGAGTTTCGCAAAGAGTATCGTAAGGCACGCCGTGAGGCCGTCCACCAATCCATTGCGCGGCTGCAGCAGGCCACCGGCGCCGCTGCCACCATTGTCCTGAAGCTAATGACCGATCCGAATGTACCCGCGGCGGTGAAGCTAAGGGCCGCCGAGTGTGTCTTTGATCGCGCTTTCAAAGGAGTCGAACTAGAGGACATTGAAGCGCGCGTTTCAGAACTGGAGCGGGCGACGGAAGCAGCGAAGGCCGGCCAAGTGCGATGAAGAGATTGAAGGCAAGTCCAAATCAAGGCGACAACGTGAATAGGAGATTGTACACGCGGCTGCGGGACTGGAGCGAGCATCCCAGGCTGCTAGCTGGGCCACTCCGTGGAGGGATGAGTCTTTCACTGAAGAGCTCCGGGAGGCTCTTCGCGCGCACGAGTTTGAGCAACGCGAGACGGAGGGCCTGGCCGGCACCTTCGCTCGCGCCCTCGGGATCACGGCTCAGGAATTGAAAGCTCATCTCTGGGAAGTCGCATACGGGTGTTCCCCGCAAGTGGCCCAGGGGGGCGTTCACAACTGATAGGCCATGACTATCAGGAATATCTCACGGCGCCTGGAACGACTCGAAGCCCACCTCGCACCGCCCGACGAAGAACCGGCGCTGGTGATTCACCTGACCTGCGTAGGACTACCTGATCGGATCATCGAAGTGCGCGGGAACGAGCCGGTCGACAGGCGGCGACGACCTTGGCCTCGGCCCTGGAACAGCGGACGCGGCAGATGATGATCAAGACTTTATTGCGGCGCTTAGAGCGATTGGAAACGCGGCTCCTTCCGCCAGACGGCGGAGTTATGGAACACCAAATCGTCTTCGTCGATGGAGACGGAACCGAAACCGGATCAATGGTAATGAAGTTCAGCAACTGGGCTCCCTCCCGCAACTGGCGGTCGCGGCGAGCATTTGAGGATGTGAGCTTCTAGCGCAAATCGCTACCGATAATGAGTAATAACAGGACTCTGCGGCGGGTCGCACTGCGAGCAAGCGAGGGTTTCATCCACTCCGCTTGATATCGTCCGGCACTATCCCGCGTTGGGTGTACTCCTCTAGTTGTATATGCGCGGTCATCATTTCTTCGCGAGCGACCGCTAGTCCCCTCAACGCATTCTTAATATGCTGCACGCCGTCTGGATGGGCTGGGCCACCAGGGAACCGATTAAGCATTTCGTTGAATTCTTTGGTCGCTGCGCTAACCTTGACGGTAGCTTCCGCAATTCGACTGACAAGAATCTGGTGAATCTGATCACTATTTTGGGGCTTAGGGTTCATCTGTCGGGCTGGCTGCTTCTAGTCAAATTGTATTTGCAGCAATCGGAAATGGCCCTCTATCTTTCGGCTAATTGCCGTTGTTAGGATGCTTGGTGGGTACTGGTACTGCCGGTGTTTGCCGGAATCGAAAGATGCGGGGGATTCTTCGGACTAATCTAATACCGCAAAATTTCCACGAATCCGCTGCCGCCGCAATAGTCACAGCGAGTAGGCTCCGCGCTCTCCCCGCACTTCGGGCAGGGGACATAGATGATTGTGATGGGCTTGGGTTCCCCGCGCGGCGGCGGGACCCCTGGATCGTCGGCAGGCAATGTCCAATATCTTAACAAATGCGAAATACTTTTGAGATTAATTCCGGCGATTATGCACTATGATTGCAGCGGATCGCAATCAAATTGGACCCGTGGCCTTGGCGCTGTCCGTGGGCTGGTAGTGGGGCCCGTTCCGCCCCGCTGCTTTTCGGAGGGATGATATGGAACATGGCCAGTTGTTTCGGCTAACTCGTGACAAGATGGCAATAACACTACGAAATTCCGGGAATGTCGCAATTATGGTCCCGGAGGGAGCCGTCATCGAAGTTGTTGGCGCGTTCGCTGACGTTCTCCTGGTGGATGTCAGATACGATGGCGAAGCGATCGTTATGTTCGCGAACGACTTAGAGAGTCATATGGAGAAAGTCGTCAAGGCGAAATCTGCGGGTGTATGAGGCTGGACGCCGCGAACGGGCGTGATATCCGTTTTAGGTCAGAGCCACAGCGGATAAAGAGGGCGGTTTTGATCCCGTAAGGAAGAAGCCAGGGGCGCTGTGGCTTTTTCTAAAAATACCGGAATTCCATCGCTACACTTTCGCGCTAAGCGCTGACTCCTCATGAAAGGATGAAACCAGGGATTGCAATTCTTCTAGCACGTCCGCGTGTCGTGTCCTGAGCAGCGTCGATACCCTCACGTTACTGAGGAGCCTGTTTACATAGCGGCAGCACACGCTTAGCGTTAGGGCTTCGGCTCCATACGACGATTCCACCGCCTTGACGTTTTCGAGTAGATTGTCTGTTTCGACGACCAGTCGGGCCCTCTGTTCGGCCGATAAACTCTTGTGCTTCGCGCGCGCATCCGGGTTGACCAACATCTCGTCGCTCGTTCCGGCTAGAAGGGCCAAGGAGAATTTCTGCGAGTATCTGTTGGAGGCGATCATCAATTGAGCTGCGGCCAACTGCCGCACTGGTTTCATTTTTCTCAGAGTCGCGAACGACTTTGGCGACACGCGCCTGTCTTTTAGTGCATCTACGGCTTCCTTGCAGATTCCATCGAGAAGGGTCCGCTTTCGCCTGATCGTAGGAACATCCAAATTGAGAGCTTTCGCTATCGTTTCTTCATTGTTGTGGCGCAAGGCTCGGAGGATCATTTGATGTTCGCCAATGGTCGAGAGGTAATTCACGCGCCGGTTGTAGGTATAGGCCTCGTCCTTGGTAGCAATCAGGCATTCGACCTCCTCGACCTTGCGCCCGATAAGAATATCGAGGCGCTTATGTCCATCGAGTATTCTGTAACCCCCGCCTGTCGGAAATACTACCAGTGGTTCAATCAGTCCCACGGCATTCAGGGACACCGCGATCTGCTGATATTTTGCATCCTTTCTTTCGCGTGGATGAAACTCTCGCGAAGTCGATAACGCCTTCAGTCGAAGTTTCACTAACTGCGGTTGGAATGCTGCCTTAACGACGGTCATAACTTCACCCTGGCCGCCAGTTGTTCGGGCAAAGTATCTAATCCTTCACCGAGCAGCAATCGCACGAACTGCGAATCGGCAAGGAGCGCCCTCATGGACGCAGTCACGATTGCCAACCGCTCGTGGACTATCGAAGCTCGCTTTACGAGCGCTCTCTGTTGTTCGGTAAAGGCCTCATACTCCTGAAGCATTTCTCCGCCAGAAAGCGTGACTTTCGATTCACCCACTCTGTTCTTATCACGGCTCCGAGTGGCAATCAGGCGCTCCACGGCGCGGAGTTTGGCTCCCCGCAGATCTCCGCTTTGGTAAGCTTCGTTCAAGGCGCGCTGAACTTCCGTATTACCCGCGGTTGCGATCTTAACCGCGATGCTGAGTGGGATAGTACCAGCTTCAACTTGTTTCACCAACTGATCCTCACCACAGTTGAGCAGCCTGACGATCCCGTTTATGTACGTGTGCCCCATACCCAGCATCTCAGCCATGGCCACGTGTTTATACCCAGCCTTTTTGAGTCGGCGTACTTCATGCAAAAGTTCGGAGCTTCGGGGCCTCTTCCTGGCTACGTTCTCGATCAGACTCATCAGGAAGCGTTCCTTGCGGATTGCTTCTGTTACTATCGCCGGTATGTCCTTGCCGCCCAATGCAGCAACCGCTTCAAGACGGCCCTGCCCGCAGACCAAGTCATAACAAGTCCCATCCTTATCCGGCTTCCGGCGGAAGACTGTGATTGGTTTTTTTAAACCGACCGCCCCAATATTGTTAACGATCACTCGGAATGCAATCTTGTTTCGTGAGCGTGGATTGACGACACGTATGTGCGAAATTGGAATACGTTCGATGTGTTGCGCCTTCATGATCCCTCCTTAAGTGTGGTTCTGCGAACGAGGCTCTTTAGGAAAGAAATATCGTCACAACGGTAGATTGATGAAACGATGTCGTCTTCTGAACCAACAGTCACCTGGGAAGTCCATCCTTCAGTCCGAGGCACCACGAAGTAGTCCAGAACGCTGTCGTTCGCAGGGACCATTCGAGCCACCACTGTGATGTCCGTATTCATCGAGGAGGCGGGACGGCAGGCCCATCTATTGCCCACTTCTTTCTTACTAATGCATGGGACCGTCGTGAGACGGAGTGTGAACTCTTCGTTAACGGTCATCAATCCGGAACTCTGGTTTAGCCGCACCGTCGCGCCCTCAGCAGCCAACTCGGCCACAATCTGACCAAGCAATTTTCGACGAAAAGCGCGGATCTTCTGTCCGAGTTCGAGAACAGGAATCGGCCTCCCGTGGTCGTAACCAACACGCCGGTAAGCCTCAAAGATGCTGCCGAAAGCTGAATAGTAGTTACTGCTGTTCGGCGTTTCAGAATCCTCGTCAATCAGCCCGACGGAGAGTTTTCCCTTCCTATTCAAGAGCGCCTTTAGTCGATCGAGCAAGTGTTGCTCGGTGTAGCGTACTGCGCGGGTACTCCACTACTCCGGAGAGTGGAGAAGTCCGAAATCCTTGTGAAGCTTTGAGGTGGTATTGCCAGCGGTTGCTTGGACTGATCGGCTCGCCGGACGCGAAACAAGTGAGCAGTGCAGACACGCCACCGCCTTCGCGCAGCAAGGGTGCTGAGGTGCGTGCGGGGAAGCGAGACATCACACTGTTGCAGCGCGCTGATGGGAGCTTATACGAGTCGGTTGACTTCCCCACCGCAGAAGCCTTTGCAGACATCTCGGCACGCCGTCGTCAGCAACTCATGAAGGAAGACGGTCCCCTTCGGGTTGTGGGCAAGGGTCAAAACCGGCGAATCACAGTGAAATCCTTGATCGAATACTGTCCCCCCGCGGAAGACGCGAAGTAACCCGAAGCGAAGCGAAACGAAGCGAAATCGATTTCCTAGCGTTTGCCGAAAATCCATGATTTGATGAGACTGCGGGGAAGGTGTATGCACGTGAAAGTCTCTGAAATCGCATCGCGATATCGCTTCAGCGTGGATGCAGTTTACGCATGGGTCCGAACCGGCCTGATTCCCAACTGCTGCATTCTGCGGGTGGGTAACAGCATTCGAATCGACTCGGATCAGTTTGATCAGCTCTTACAAGCGGGGAAGCTGTACCGACCGAGGGGTCGAAAGGCGGAAGAACAGGCGCGTCGGTCGCGCGAGGCCGCCTCAGCCCTCGGATTATCGGAAGATCAACACACCATCAAGCAGGAGAGAGGCCAGTACCAGCATCGCTTCACTAGTGAAGGCGGCGGAGTCTCTGCAGACCATCCGTATAGGCCGACTTCAATCGACCGCATCGGTTAGCACACTAAGGTACATGATGCTCCCACGACGTTCCGCTCCCGAGGGCGACGCCGACGGGGTATCGATATCAAACGGCGATCAAGGAGTCAGCAACTCGATGGTCCTGAGCCTGACGCAGGCAGCCACGTACTTGGGGATCTCGAAAGCGCATTTATCCAACGTGATTAATCGTAGGGTTCGAGGTGTGCCTCCCCTGCGTTGCCACGGGTCGGCCGGCGGATTCTGATCAGGCGCGACTGGGCCGACGAGTGGTTGGAGAACGCAGGCCAGGAGTCCGCCACCAATGGTAGTATCTGAGTCGTGCCAAGAACTAACGTCTACGACGCGGGAAAGAGCCAAACAAATGCGTCGAAAGCGTTTTCAGAAAGGCAGCCTGCAAGCCCGGAAGCATGGGCGTCATCGTGTGTGGGTTGCTTGTTATTGGGAGGTCGGCAGTCGGCGATCAAAGGTGCTGGGTCGGTGTTCGCAGATGGGGAGAGGCGAAGCCGAGTCGATTCTATCGGCCATGCTTCAGCCGATCAACAGTGGCGCGGTTCAGGGACCGAGACAGGTCTTCACCGCGGAGCAGTTCATCGACACTGTGTACTTGCCGTTCTGCCGACGAAGTTGGAAGGGATCGACCGCCGATACGTCGGAGCAGATCGTCAAAACGCATCTCACTCCGGCGTTCGGGAAACAATTGCTTCAAACGATTCGTCGCGACGAGTTGCAGGATTTTCTCGATCGGAAGGCGCTGGAGTTGGGCTCCAGCGCGGTGAAGCATCTGCGGTGGTTCCTAAACGCGATCTTCAAGCTGGCGATGTCGGACGGTCTCATTCTGAGCAATCCGGCAGCCGAGTTGAGGATTCCAAAGAAATGTCAGCCGGGCAGGGCGATGCGCTCGCTGACAGAAGAGGAGGTGAACAAATATCTCGGAGTTTTCGACCTTCGGGAAAAACTGATTTCGCGGCTGGCAATCTTCGAAGGAATGCGTCCGGGAGAGATATTAGCCCTTCGCTGGAAAGTCGTTCGCAAATACGCCTTCACAGTGGAGCAGCGTGTTTACAAGCGTGTCTTCGACACGCCGAAGAATGGCAAAACGCGGGAGGTAGCGATTTCGGATTGGACCTGGGGATTGTTGATGGAGTGGCGCAGTCTTGCGGAGGACCCGAACCCGGAAGGGTTCGTCTTCCCGAGCGAGGCGCTCACCACGCCATTATCGGCGGACAATCTTTGGCGGCGAACGATGCAGCCGAAGTTGGCGAAGGTCGGCCTTGGCTGGGCAACCTTCCAGGTTCTGCGAAAGACCAACGCCAGTCTGTCGAAGAAGTGCGGCGTCGATCCGAAAGTCGCTTCCGACCAACGAGGTCACGGTATCGGCGTCAGCATGGATGTGTACACCAGTTCAGATCTGGAGCAGAAGCGGGCCGCGGTGAACAAACTCGAAGCCGCCGTGTTTCGAAAGTCGCAGCCCTTGAAAAGGTCAGCTTAAGCCTTACCGGGCTTAATGGAGTAAACGGAGTAACGAGGAATCAGTGGTTATTCCTAAGTCTTTGAAAAGTGGAGCGGGAGACCGGGGTCGAACCGGCGACGTCCAGCTTGGGAAGCTGGCATTCTACCACTGAATTACTCCCGCTTACCCTTTTGATTCAATGACCTACAGCCTCGGGGCTTCGTCCCGAGGACCACTTGAGGACTATTGTATCAGCAAACTCTCC
>JALYIB010000082.1 GCA_030775965.1 Acidobacteriota bacterium
GATGCTGGCGGTGAAATGAACGTGACTCCTTTGATCGACACTTTCGATCGGGTGCACGACAACCTGCGCATCAGCGTTACGGACCGCTGTAACATTCGCTGCTTCTACTGCATGCCGGAAGAGGGCGTGAAGTTTCAGCCGCGCGGGGAGATTCTGACGTTCGAAGAGATCGAGCGCTTCGTGCGGGTGGCGGTGACGCTGGGGGTACGCAAGCTGCGTCTTACGGGCGGGGAGCCGCTGCTGCGCAAGGGGCTCGCGCAATTGATCGGGCGGCTGGGTAAGATCGACGGCATTCAGGACATGGCGTTGACTACGAACGGCGTGTTGCTGGCGGAGCAGGCTCAGGAATTGTACGATGCTGGGTTGCGGCGGCTCAACATTCATTTGGACACGCTCGACCGTGCACGCTTTCAGCAGATCACACGGCGCGACGATTTCGGGCGGGTGATGGACGGGATCGAGGCGGCTCTGCGGGTTGGATATCCCGTGATTAAGATCAATGCGGTTGCGGTGAAGAATTTAGTGGAAGAAGATATTGTCCCGCTGGCGCGGTTTGGGCGCGACAACGGGATTGAGATTCGCTACATCGAGTTCATGCCGCTGGATGCGCAGGGGATTTGGGATCACGATAAAGTCCTGCTGACCGATGATATGATCGCGATGCTGACGAGCGGGATCGGGCCGCTGCGGGAGATTCCGGATCGCGATCCACGGGCTCCGGCTACGGAATACGAGTTTGCGGATGGCAAGGGCAAGGTGGGGTTCATTGCTTCGGTGAGCAAGCCATTTTGTCTGAATTGTAATCGAATACGGCTGACTGCGGATGGTAAGTTCCGCTACTGTCTGTTTGCCATTGACGAGACTGACATGCGGGTGCTGCTGCGCAATGGCGGTCCTGACTCGGCTATCGCGGACGCGATGCGGGCGTCGGTCAAAGACAAATGGCTGGGGCACCAGATCAATACTGCGCGGTTCGTGGCCCCGCCGCGGCCGATGTATTCGATCGGGGGCTAGCGGAATATCGACGGTTCAAAAGGCTTTTTAAAGGCAGTCAAAGCGCCGCCCCTACAGGGAACGAAAGCGCAGGATGCACACTGATCCGGTAGATAAAATCAGCGAACCCTAATAAGAAACCCAAATAGAAGGCCCAGCCGCTCAGAGGCCACCCGAGATTGTCCCTCAGGTGCCACCAACCCCACCCAGTCCCCACTATCCGGCGATGCTCGTCATGACGATGCTCCGCCAAAATCACGAAACTAGAGTCCAAATTCCGGTACTGCCGCATTCAGGGTTTGGTCCACTCCCCGATCCAGTCGAAAGCGGTGTGATGAATAGTTGCAGGCCTTGGCCGGTTACGTCGCGGAAATTCTCTCAATCTGCACACTTCCCCGTAGGGGATTCCGTCAAGCTGGAAGGAGAGAATTAATGTTCTTTGCGGGTGAGCTTGTAAACAAGGACCACAATGGCGACTTCTGCGGCCAGTCCTCTCAGTTCTCGAATCAACGAAACAAGTGAATCTATAGTTCTCCCTTGAGGTACACGCGATAAGGCATTCCTGTTTCGAACATTAGATTACGCACGCGTGGGGGCGAAATATCAAGGCCGAGATTTGCAGAACTTTTCCACAAGCCTCCAACGAGCGGGTACTCAATGGATTAAACAGGTTCTCCAGTCGATCGGAATTTGCGCATTAGGAGGTGGGGCGGCGTTGAAGTCTGCTCGCGCCTGTATCTAGTTAGACGTTCGCAAAAAATTAACGCACCAGCTACTGTTTGGTCCACTCGCCGATCCAATCGAGTACGGTGCGATACCAGAGCAGGCTGTCTTGCGGTTTCAAGACCCAGTGGCCTTCGTCGGGGAACAATAACAATTTCGAGGGGATTTTTTGTTGTTGCAGGACTGTGAATAGTTGCAGGCCTTGGCCGGTGACATCCCGGAAGTCTTGTTCCCCATGGATGACGAGCGTGGGGGTTTTGAAATCGCGGGCGTAGGTGGAGGGGGAGAGCTTTTCGTAGAGGTCGGGGTTGTCTACGGCGGTGCCTTTCATTTCCCACAGAGGGAACCACTGCTCTTCGGTTTCGCGCGACCAACTGGCGAGGTCGAAGACGCCGCCGTGCGAGACGATGGCTTTGAATCTGTCGGTGTGGCCGTTGATCCAGTTCACCATGTAGCCTCCGTAGGAAGCTCCGGCTGCGGCCATGCGGTTGTTGTCTACATACGGGAGCGCGCCGACGGCGTCGACCACGGTCATGATGTCGTCGTAGGGCTTGCCGCCCCAATCGCCGTTGATCTCATCGATGAATTTCTGGCCGTAGCCGGTGGAACCCCTGGGATTGGGCTGCACGACGACGAAGCCGGCGGAGGCGAAGACTTGGGCGTTCCAGCGGTAGGTCCACGACTCGCCCCAGGCGCCTTGCGGGCCGCCGTGGATTAGAAACACTACCGGGTATTTTCGGGTGGGTGTGAAATTCGGTGGCTTGGTGATGAAGGAATGGACGCGGGATTTGTCGGCGGCGTCGACCCATAATTCTTCTAGCGGGGTTAGGGCGGCGTTGGCCAGGAGCGCGTCGTTCAGGTGAGTGAGGGCTATGCCGGCGCCGCCTCCGGAAGTGGCGCGGAAAATTTCGAGAGGGCGGGAGCCGCTTTCTTCGGTGTAGATCATGGTGCGGCCGTCCAAGGTGAACTGGACGTCGTCCAGGCTCGATTGGCCGTTTATGATGCTGCGCACGCCGCCGCCGGTGGCCGAGATCATTTGGAGTCCAGTGCGGCCGCGGTCTTCGGAGGTGAAGAACAGGCGGGTGGAGTCGGTTGACCAGGTAAAGCTTTCGACCCAACGGTCTAGCGATTCGGTGAGGTTCGTGGTTTTGCCAGTGGCGCGATCTAGCACCATGAGGCGCCAGCGGTCGCTTTCATAACCGGCGCGGGGTTGCGAGCGGAACGCCAGAAGCTTTCCGTCGGGGGAGTAGAGGGG
>JALYIB010000083.1 GCA_030775965.1 Acidobacteriota bacterium
TACTAACATCGCCCGAAGCCGGGCTCGCCACGAACAAATACGCGAGCGACGCCGCCATGGGCCCCGGCGCGTGTCCGGCCAGCACCGTCTCGGCCACTTCCGGCGTGTGATACGGATACACCACCACCACCGCATCCATCCCCTCGCCGGTAATGAAAAGTTGGTTCGACCCCTGCCCCTCGCCGCCTGTCAAATATAAGTTATCCGGCCGCACCGCCAGCGGAAGATGCGTGATCAAGCGAGCCGAAGGCACGTCGTAAAGCGACAACCGCCGCTCGCCGCGGTCCGCCGCCATGAGCGTCCGCGAATCGGGCAGAAATCGCACCGCGCCGAACTCGCCCTCTCCCGCGGACCCCGCCAACTTGCGCGCCGCCAAATCCACCAGCCGCACGCCGCTCGCAAAACTGACCGCCGCCGTTTTGCCGTCGGCCGCCAGCGCGAAATCCACCGGGTCTTTCGGTAGAGCCATGCGCCATTCGAGCTTGAAAGTATCGAGCGCAATGCGCGCCAGCGACTGCGGCTCGCGCGCCAGAACATACAGCGCGCTATCGTCTGGCGCCACCTGAATCGCCAGCGCCGAAGAAGCCACCGCTAACCGGCGATTGAAGCTCAAGCGATCCACTTCTATTTCGTGTACCGTCCCGTTGTCGGGCGTAAGGGCGTATACGAAGGGGCGCTTGGCGGTGGAAATTACGCTGCTGGGGGAACCGTTCAGCGGAATATGGCGCGCCACCGCAAGCGCTTCCAGATCCACAACGGCAATGGCCTGGCTCTCCTCGTTCGCCACGAAAGCATAGCCGCGAAACCCCGCACCCCCGCGGCGGCGGCTACACGCGGCGAGTAAAGGAAAGGCCAGCAGTGCCCGGCGGGTGAACACCTATCCAGGGTATCAGGCTGCACAAATTTACCGTCCGCCATGAAAGGGAGAAATTTTCCCAGGCGGCTATGGCCGCGCAGGATATATACCAGCCGCCAGGCTGTCAAAAGCCGCCGCCGCCGTCACACGCGAATTTTCGCCGGAGACTTCGCTAGAGCAAAAATCGGGACCTCTGAAGCGGTCGCCTGTTTTCCCCTACCTCATTGAAAATAAAACATAACATTGCTCCTATGTTCCTGCCTGTGGTACCTTCGGAGGGGACGTTTAGGGCCTTCCCGTACTCCCCCGTTTTTATATGAATCTGCGGTCTTTATTTAGTCTTTTTTCGTCCGATCTTGCAATTGACTTGGGCACGGCCAACACGTTGGTCTTCGCCAAAGGTAAAGGCATCGTGGTGAATGAACCCTCCATCGTCGCCATCAACAAGACCACTGGCGAAGTGGAAGCGGTAGGCAAGGAAGCCAAGGAAATGCTGGGCCGCACGCCTGGCAACATCGTGGCCATCCGCCCCATGAAGGACGGCGTGATCGCCGACTTCAAAGTCACCGAGCGCATGCTCAACTATTTCATCCAGAAAGCGCACGGCCGCAAGATGCTGGTGCATCCGCGCATCATCATTGGAGTCCCCAGCGAAATCACGCAGGTGGAGAAACGTGCGGTGATTGATTCCGCCTATCACGCCAAAGCCAGCGAAGTGTATCTGGTGGAACAAGCCATGGTGGCCGCCATCGGCGCCGGCCTGCCCATCATGGAGCCCTCCGGCAACATGGTGGTCGACATCGGCGGCGGCACTACCGACGTGGCTGTGATCTCGCTCTCCGGTATCGTGTACTCGCGTTCGGTCCGCGTGGCCGGCAATGAGATGGACGACGCCATCATGCAGTACATGAAGCGCAAGTACAATCTGCTGATCGGCGAAACCACGGCCGAGCGCGTCAAGATCACCGTGGGCTCGGCGTACGAATTGGACAAACCGCTGACGATGGAGATCAAAGGCCGCAACCTGATCGAAGGCGTCCCTAAGACCATCACTGTCGACGACACCGAAATCCGCGAGGCGCTTTCAGAATGTGTCGCCACCATCATGAACGCCATCCGCGTCGCCCTGGAGCGCACGCCCCCGGAACTTTCTGCCGATATCAGCGATCGCGGCATCGTCCTGACAGGCGGCGGAGCCCTGCTGAAGAATTTGGACAAACGCATCCGGCAAGAGACCGGACTGCCGGTGTCGATTGCCGAGGACCCGCTGGCCTCGGTGGTGTTGGGCACCGGTAAAATGTTGACAGAGTTTAGACTGCTGCGGCGGATCGCGATCGAATAGCGTGAGGGGGCTGGCATTACCGGCCGATGAAGTATGGAATTTCTCCTCAATCGATATCGCAACCTGACAGTGTTGCTGGTGGTCATCCTGGCGCAACTGGTGCTGCTGGCCTACCAGGTGAAGAGCAACGGCGAAGTGCGGCTGATTCGCGTGTGGGCCGTGAGCGCGGTGACGCCGTTGGCGCGCGTGATTGAAGCCGGCCGCAGCAGTACCGTTCACTTCTTCCGCGACTACTTCATCTTGCTCGACGTGCGCCAGGAGAGCCAGCGCGTCAAGGCGGATCTCGACCGCACCAAGATGGAGAATCAGTATCTCCGCAGCGAACTCTCCACCGCCGACCGCGCCAAGTCCCTCGCCATCTTCCAACAGCAGTCGCCCTCGAAAACCATCGCCGCGCACGTGATCGGCAACACCACGGGCGTAGGCGCGAAAGTGGTGATCGTCGACCGCGGCACCGGCAGCGGCGTGCAAAAAGGCATGGCCGTGATTACGCCCGATGGCATCGTCGGCAAAGTAACCGGCGCCTATCCAACTGCCTCCTACGTGCTGCTGATCACAGATCCCTCTTTTGCCGCGGGAGTCATCTCGCAGAAGAATCGCGTGCACGGAACCTTGAAGGGCCAAGGCTTCAGCACCGTGATTGTGGATTACGTGCAGAACGAACAGAAAGTGGAACCCGGCGAGCAGTTCTTCACCTCCGGCGACGACCGCATCTTTCCCAAAGGCCTGCCCGTCGGTGAAGCCACCGTGGTGCGCAACGGCAAATCCTACAAGGAAATCTTCGTCACCCCCAGCGGCCTGCAAAATGGTTTGGAAGAAGTGTTGATCGTGGTCGAAGGCGTCCACGTGCCGATTCCGGAAGCGCCCGCCGCGGCCCAGCCCGTGCATCTGCAGGACGCGCCACCCGCGGAACAGTCGTCAACCGACATCGCGCCCGTGCCCTCCGGACCTTTGTCTACGGACGCCGATCGTTTGGTCGATCAATACCGCCGCATCGGCGAAGCCGAAAAGCACGTCTATGGGCAGAACGGGGGCACCGCGCCCAACTACAACATCAATCTGAACGCGCAGCCGCCTCCTTCAGCCGCTCCGCACGCGGCCTCCAAAAACCCTTGACCACATGAGCGATCTAGGAGCCAATTTCCGCGACGATTTCAGCGAAGCGCCCCACTTGAAAAAGGGCGTCTCGAAGTTCAACATCGCGGCTACCATCGCCATTCCTCTTGCTGCGATTTTGTTTCAGGTGTACGTTCCGCGCTTCTTCGAGCGGCTCTCTTACTTGGAACTGCCGCTGTTGGTTACCGTGTATTTCTCTCTAATGCGCCGGTCTCCGGTGGCGGGCGTCCTCTATGGCGCGGGCATTGGCTTGGCGCAGGATTCGCTTTCCCATAATCCATTGGGAATGTTCGGCATCGTCAAAACCTTAGTGGGCTACTTCGCCGCCTCCATGAGCCAGCGCTTCGATGTGCAAAATCCTTGGGTGCGCCTGGTCTTGAGTTTCTTCTTTTTCTTTTTCCACCAGTTCTTCTATTGGGTGTTGGTCCGCGCTCTGCTGGGCGAGGCGCTGGAATTCGATTTGCAAACCACCCTCGTGGTGGCCGCCCTCAACGCCGTGGTCGCGCTGCCCCTGTATCACATATTGGATAAACTGAAGGTCATGGAATAAGATGGCCATCGATCCTGAACACGACCTCAGGCCCGACGCCGCCCAGCGCCTCTCTCGCGACGACACCCGTTTTGCGCTCGGCCGCATTGCCGGATTTCAGTATTTCATCGTTGCCGTCTTTCTCTTCCTGATTACCGGATTCTGGGTCCTGCAAGTGCGCGAAGGCGAGAGCAACAGCCAGCTCGCCGAACGCAACCGCATCAAGACCGTGCCGCTCCTCGCCCCGCGCGGCAAACTCCTCGATCGCGATGGCCGCGTGATCGTCGACAACCAGGCCGCCTTCACGCTGCTGCTGACGCGCGAGAACTTGAACCCGGATCACATCGATGGCATCGCCGCGGGGCTGCATCTCGACC
>JALYIB010000084.1 GCA_030775965.1 Acidobacteriota bacterium
GCAGCTCGGGGCCGCGCTCCAGCGTCCTCTATCTGTTCCTGCTGGTGCTGCCGCAGGCATTGCCCTTCACGGTTCCCATGGGCGTGCTGGTGGCGGTGCTGATTACGCTGACGCGCATGTCGACCGACGGCGAGATTACGGCCATGCGCGCGGCCGGAATTCCCGGTCAGCGCGTGGCGCCGCCGATTCTGTTATTCGGCACGGCGGCGTTGTTGATCGCCGCGGCGTCTTCGCTCTGGCTGACTCCCTGGGCCATTCGCGAACGGTATCGCGTGGAAAATATTTTGATCGGCAACGGACTCACGTCCGACGTGCAGCCGCGCGTGTTCGAAGAGCGCTTCCCCAACTCGATACTGTATGTGACGGACGTCACTACCGGCGTCACCGGGCGCTGGAAGAAAATTTTTCTGGCCGACGTTACGCCGCCCGAGGAACGCGCTCCAGGTTCGCCCGAGCGCGGCGATGAACCGCGCATCACGCTAGCGACCGAGGCCATCGTGGCGGCGGATCCGGTCTTGAACCGTTTGCAACTTGCCTTGCGTAACGGCAGCACCTACGAGGCCGGCAAAGACACCGGCGACTATCGCATCACTGCGTTTCCCACCGGCGACCAAGCGCTCGACGCGCGCAAGCCCGCCGAAGTCCGCGCCACGCGACCCACGGTCGAAATGGATTCGCGGCCCCTCTATCGCATGGCGTATCGAGACCGCACGCTCGACCGCACGGCGAGGCTCGACGCGCGCACCGAATTCAACCAGCGCCTGGCGCTGCCGCTGGCTTGCGTGTTGATGGCGCTGGTGGGCATTCCGCTGGGGATCACGCAAAGGCGCGCCGGAAAATCCGCCGCCGTGGTGATGACGGCGGCCCTCGCGTTCCTCTACTACATGGGGCTGATCGGTTTCATCGGCATGGCTCGGCAAGGAACGCTTTCCCCGGAAATGGCGGTCTGGCTGCCGAATTTGATTTTCGTGGTCGGCGGTATTGTGATGCTGGTGCGTTTGGAGAAGCCGGGGGACGTGGACTTGATGGGAGCCATCGGCAGCCGCTTACGGAAGCTGCGCGGCATCCGGCCGATTCGCAAACCTCTGGAGCGCTTGGAGCCGCGGCTGTGGCTCGCGCGTTTCTCGCTGCTGCCGCGCGTCACAGATACTTACGTTCTTTCAAGCTTCCTGTTTTATTTCCTGGTGTTGCTGGCCAGCTTCGTGCTGATGTTCCAGGTGTTCACCTTCTTCGAACTCTTAAGCGACATCATCCGCAACCGCATCGGCATGGATCGCGTGCTGGAGTACCATTTCTTCCTGACGCCACGCCTGATTTATGAGCTATCTCCGTTCGCGGTTCTGACTGCGGTGCTGGTGTCGTTCGGCATCCTGACCAAGCACAACGAAGTGACCGCGATGAAGGCGTGCGGAGTCAGCGTGTACCGGCTGGCGGCGCCGATTCTGGTGGCGGGCTTGGTGCTGAGCGGCGCGCTCTTCGCGTTCGATCATTATTGGGTGCCGGAATCCGACCGCCGCCAGGACGCGCTCCGCGCCGAAATTAAAGGCCGCCCGGCGCAAACGTTCCTGCGCCCGGATCGGCGCTGGATTTCCGGTCTGCATGACCGCATGTTCTACTACAAATATTTCGATCAGGCCCAGCGCGTGATGCTGGGCGTGAACGTGTTTGAAATCGATCCTGCGCGCTTCCGCTTGAAGCGCCACATCGCCGCCGAACGCGCCCGCTGGGAGCCGAGCCTGAACGCCTGGGTGTTCGAGAACGGCTGGAGCCGCGACATGAACGGCAACAACGTGACGCGCTTCGACGAATTCTCCGGGAGCACGCGCACCTTCACCGAACTCGAAGAACCGCCAGACTACTTCATCAAGGAAGTGAAGCAATCGCGGCAGATGAACTTTCACGAATTGGGCGCCTATATCGCCGAGCTTCAACAAAGTGGATTCGACACCGTGGCGCTGCAGGTGCAGCTCCAGAAAAAGTTTGCCGTGCCGCTGTTCGCTTTAATCATGGCGATGGTTTCGATTCCCTTCGCGTTTCTTACGGGGAATCGCGGCGCCATGGCTGGCGTGGGAGTCAGCTTGGGAATCGCCATCGTGTATTGGTCAGTGGGGCAGGTGTTTGAACAGTTTGGGAACCTGAGCGAGTTGCCGGTGCAGATCGCGGCGTGGTCTCCGGACGTGGTGTTCTCGCTCGCGGGCCTGTACTTCCTGGCGCGCATGCGAACATGATCCAAATCTCGCAGCGTTACCAAGCAATGCTGGACCTGCTGCAACGCGAGTCTTTTGAATATTTCTTGCGCGAATTCAATCCCGTCAATGGGCTGGTGGCCGACAAGACCAAGGACCAATGGCCCGCGAGTATCGCGGCCGTCGGGCTCGCGTTAGCCACATATCCGGTCGCCGTCGAACGCGGATACCTATCGCGCACCGAAGCGGTCACGCGTACGCTCACAACACTGCGTTTCTTCTGGGGCAGCCCTCAGGGGCCTGAGCCGGACGCCACCGGCTACAAAGGTTTCTACTATCATTTCCTGGACATGTCGACCGGACGCCGCGCCTTCAACTGCGAATTGTCGACCGTCGACACCGCCCTGTTCCTGGCAGGAGTTCTCACCGCCGCGCTTTACTTGGAGCAGGATTCAGAAGAGGAATCTGAAATTCGCAAACTGGCCGATGCCCTCTACCGCCGCGTCGACTGGCAGTGGTCGCAGAATGGCGATGCGACTGTCGAGCAGGGATGGACGCCGGAGACCGGTTTTCTTAGCTACGAATGGGAGGGCTACGATGAAGGGCTCATTTTATATTTCCTGGGCTTGGGCTCGCCCACTTATCCGCTGCCTGCCGAAAGCTACTCGGCCTGGGCTTCAAAGTACGAGTGGAGGAAACTTTACGGCTATGAATACCTTCACGCAGGCCCCCTGTTTACGCATCAGCTCTCGCACGCGTGGGTAGATCTGCGGGGAATACAAGACGCCTTCATGCGCGAAAAGCGCAGCGACTACTTCGAGAACAGTCGAACCGCAACTTACATACAGCAGCAGTATGCGATCCAGAACCCGCGCCAGTTCCAAGGTTACGGCGCGCTGTGTTGGGGCTTGACGGCGAGCGATGGCCCGGGCCCCGCAACCATTTCGGTGCACGGCCGAGAGATCGAGTTTTTTGACTATGTGGCGCGCGGAGTTCCGGAAGGACCTGACGATGGAACGATTGCTCCGTGGGTGGTCGCGGCCTCGCTTCCGTTCGCGCCCGAGATCGTGCTTCCCACACTCGAACATTTCATCAACGATCGAAACCTCAAGGATTCCAATCCTTACGGATTCAAAGCTGCCTTCAATCCGACGTTTCCATCCCACGGCGCATCGCCCGATTGGATCTCGGAATGGCATTTTGGTGTGAACGA
>JALYIB010000085.1 GCA_030775965.1 Acidobacteriota bacterium
GTAGTCGGTGCCAAATTTCACGAAGCCGGTGCGGCGGACGCGGTCGTTGGCTTTCTCGGCCAGGGTGTGGCGGAAGACGCGGAAGCGTTCGCGGTCGGTGGCGGAGGTGGCGAACCAGGAGTCGTTCTCAAGCGCGGTGGCCATGTCGATGTCGGCGTCGCCTTCGATTTCAATCATGAGGGCGGCTTGGTGCGGGGTGTCCATCATCTGCAGCGAGGCGCGATCGATGTATTCGATCATGTTGAGGCCGGGGGTGGGGCGCCAACGGTCTACGGCGTCCAGGGCGTCTGCTTCTGACCGGAAGAAGACTACGCCGCCCAGGCGCTCGCCGGGGGCCGGGAGGAATTGCAATTCGGCTTCGGTGACGACGCCTAGGGTGCCTTCGTTGCCGACGATAAGGTCCACCCATTCCATGTCGGGCGCTAGCGGATAGCCGGCGGAGTGTTTGGTGGTGTGCGGCAGGGAAATCGGCGGGACATTGAAAGCGATTTTTTCGCCCCGGCGGAAGGTTTGGATGCTGCCGTCCATAAACGCTACGCGCAAGGAGAGGACGTGGCGCCGGGTGGCTCCGTAGCGGAAGCTCCGCGAGCCGCTGGAATTCGCTGCGATGTTGCCGCCGATGGAAGACGTGTTTTCGGTCGGATCGGGGGCGTAGAACTGGCCGGAGTTGGCGGCGGCGGACTGGACTTCGCGGAGGAGGACGCCAGGGCCGACTACTGCCCTGCCCTTGTCTACTTTTAGGTTCCGGAGGCGTGTAAGGGAGAGAGCCCAGCCGCCGGAGGGGGAGGCGCCTCCGGCTAAACCGGTGAGCGCGCCGCACACGGTTACGGGAATTTCTTGTTGCGAAGCGCGTTGCAGGATTGCGGCTACTTCGGATTCGGTTTCGGGGGTGAAGAGTTGATCGGCTTGCCCGGGGTAGTTCGAAGCGTCGGTGATATCCACGGCTGCTTATACCTCTAGGATCACGGGCATGATCAGGGGGCGGCGGGAGGTTTGCTTGCTGATGAAGCGCTTCAGGTCGGCGCGGATCTTTTCCTGCATAACGCCCCAGTCGCCGCGTTCTTCGGCTGTCGAGCTTTCGATGGTCTTGAGCACGATCTTGCGGGCGTCGCGCAGCAGATCGGTGCCTTCCTCCATCGACATGAAGCCGCGGCTCACGATTTCGGGGGGCCCTTCGGCCAAGCCGGAGTTTTTGTTCATGGTGACGATAGGGAGGACGAAACCGTCTTCGGAAAGATGGCGGCGGTCGCGGATGACCATGTCTTCGACGACGTCGCCGATGGAGCCGGAGTCGATGCAGACGCGGCCTACGGTGACGGGCTCGCCTTTGCGCGCGCCGTTGTTGTCGATGGTTAGCGTCTGGCCGGATTCCAATACGAAGGTGTCTTCGAGGCCCAGGTGGCTCAAGTGCTGCGCTAGCTGGGCGTGTTTCGCCATTTGGCGGTACTCGCCGTGGATGGGGACGAAGAAGCGGGGGCGCACCAGGTTCAGCACCAGCCGCAGCTCTTCGGCGCTGCCGTGGCCGGAGACGTGGATGGGCGGGTTCATCGAGCCGTAGATGACATCGGCGCCGCGCTTGGCGATGTGGTTCATCATGCGGTAGATGCCTTTTTCGTTGCCGGGGATGATGCGGGAGCTTAGGGCAACGGTGTCTCCGGTTTCCAGCGAGAGTGACTTATGATTATCGACGGCGACGCGGGAGAGGGCGGACATGGGCTCGCCTTGGGTGCCGGAGACCACTGCTACCAGCTTGCTGGGCGCGGTCTGCATGATGTCCTGGGGGCGAAGCAGAATGCCGTTAGGGATGGTAAGCAGGCCGAGATCGTGAGCGATCTCGGTGGTGTTGTTCATGCTGCGGCCGAGGAACGCGACCTTGCGTCCGTACTCATTCGCGAGATCCAGAATTTGCTGAAGGCGGTGGATGGAGGAACTGAAGCAGGAGATGACCAGCCGGCGCGGCGAGCGGACGAATAAATCTTCGAGGCGCGGGCCGACGGCGCGTTCGCTTTCGGTGTAGCCGGGGCGATCGACGTTGGTGGAATCCGACATCAGCAGCAGCACGCCGCGTTTACCGTATTCGGCCAGGGTGTGGAGATCGAAGAGTTCGTTGTCGGTGGGAGTGGGGTCGACTTTGTAATCTCCGGTGTGGATGATGACGCCTAACGGGGTGGTGATCGCCAGCAGAACGCAGCTCACGATGGAGTGGGTGACGTGGACGAATTCGATGGAGAAGGGTCCGAGGACGAGTTTGCCGCCGGGTTTCACCTTGTGGAGTTTCGCTGAATCGAGCATCTGGTGCTCTTCGAGGCGGCGCTCAACCAGGGCTAGGGTGAAGGCGGTCCCGTAAACCGGGATGTTCATTTGGGCGAGCAGGAAGGGGATGCCGCCGATGTGGTCTTCGTGGCCGTGAGTGAGGACCAGGCCGCGGACGTGTTCGCGATTTTGCTCAAGGTAGGTGAAGTCGGGGGTGACAATGTCGACGCCCAGGAGTTCGGCGTCGGGGAACATCATGCCGGCGTCGAGCACGATGATGTCGTCGCCGTAGCGGACGGCCATGCAGTTCATGCCGAACTCGCCGAGGCCTCCGAGGGGGATGATCTGTAGTTTTTTATCGGCCATGTGTGAAATTCAAGGGTAGCAAGTTGGGGGCGGCAACGCGCGCCAAGACTGCTTAAAAGTGCGATTTAGTGGCGTTGGGCTTCGATGCGGGTGAGGCGGTTGTCGAGGTCGACTACTTTGCTGAGGAGCAGGTCGAAGCGGGTGTCGAATTTATGCTCCAGGC
>JALYIB010000086.1 GCA_030775965.1 Acidobacteriota bacterium
GTTCGCCCCAGTCGCGCGGACGCTGACGGCATAGCGCGTCGAGCGTGGCGTCGTGCAGGATGACATACGCCGGGACAGACTGCTGCTTGGCCAGATCGCGCCGCCACGCACGCAATTTCTCGCGCAGCGATTCCGCAGCCGTCTCCGACGCAGGCAGCGCCACGGCCGCGGCTGCCTTCGCAGCTTTCACACGCGGCGCCGGCGTGTATTTCTTGGCGGTCCATTCGAGCGTCACGCCGCACACGTCGCAGGACCCGCAGGTTTCCCACTTGGGCGTTTCGCCGAAGTGCAGGCAGATCTGGCGATGGCGGCAGCGCGGCTGTTCCACGAAGCGGCGCAATGTGTGATAACGCTGCCAGGCGCGCTCACGTTCATCGGGGTCCTGCAACTGCTGCACGAAATGAGTGAGTAGGCCGATGTCGCGCTTTTGCCAGAGCAGTACGCAATCGGCCGGTTCGCCATCGCGCCCGGCGCGGCCCGCCTCCTGATAAAACTGTTCGATGGATTTGGGAAGAGCCAAATGTATCACCGCGCGTGTCGCGGGCTGATTGATTCCCAAGCCGAACGCCAATGTCCCCACCAGCACCCGCTTTTCGCCACACATCCACAATTCCTGATTCTTCTGGCGCAGCGCCGTGTCCATTTTCCCGTGATACGGCACGATGGGAACGCCTTGTTTTCCCAGGCGCTCCGCGATCGACTCTACGGCTTTAATCGTCGGCGCGTACAGGATCACGTTGCCTTCCTGATACCAATCGAGCGCGGCGTCGAGCATGGCATCCTGCTGCCGCGGCGCGCATTCGTGCACGATGTAACGTAGATTGGGCCGGTAGAAGCTGCTGACCGATAGCGCCGGATCGCGCAGACCCAGTTGCGCGAGAATATCGTGGCGTACGACACGCGTCGCGCTGGCAGTGAAGGCCGCGATGGGCACCATCGGAAAGCGCTCGCGCAAGATTCCCAGCTGGCGGTATTCGGGGCGGAACTCGTGACCCCATTCTGAAATGCAATGGGCTTCGTCGATGGCGAAGAAAGCGAGCGGCACTTGCTTTAGCCAACTCAGCATGTTTTCCTGCACGATCCGTTCGGGCGACACGTACAGCAACTGCAACGCGCCCGATTCCGCTTGCCGCCGGACATCGCGCGCGCCGTCGTAATCGAGCGTGCTGTTTAGAAACGCCGCGTTCACGCCGATCTCGCGCATGCTGGCCGCTTGGTCCTGCATCAACGCGATCAGAGGGCTCACCACCACGGCGGTCCGCTGCAGAACCACAGCGGGGAGTTGGTAGCATAGCGATTTGCCGCCGCCCGTGGGCATCACCACGGCGACGTCGCGCCCGCCCAGGATGGCCTCGACGATGGCTTCCTGGCGCGCGCGGAATTCGGAATAGCCCCAGTGCTTCTTAAGGAGCGCCCGCAGGTGGGACACTGGACTCCTTTTTCCCTAAATGCAGCGCCACCGCGCCGAAGGTCAGCCGCTCGAACTCGACTTTGCCGAACCCCGCGGTCCGCATCTGTTCGGCCAATCCCTCAGCGCCCGGAAACTTCTTGATCGACTCCGGCAAGTACGAATACGCATCGCGCGAGCCTGAGATCATCCCGCCCACAAACGGCAGTACTCGCGTCGAGAAGAAACCATACAGCCCGGCGAAGACGCGATTGGTCGGCTGCGAAAATTCGAGAATCGCCAGCGTCCCCCCGGGTTTCAGCACCCGCGCCAGCTCCGTCAGACCATGGCGATAGTTGGTAAGATTGCGGAACCCGAAGGCCACCGTGATCAGGTCGAGCGAGTGTGACGCCAGCGGCAGCGCCAGCGCGTCCGCTTCAAACAGCGGCGAGCGCAGTTTGTGCGCCGCGATCTTGCGCCGCGCTTCGATCAGCATGGGATGACAGAAATCACTGCCATAGATCGCCGCGCCGCCGCCGCGCGCTTCAAGCGACAACAATATGTCGCCTGTGCCGCAGCACAAATCCAGGATTTTCGCTCCCGGTGGCGCCAGCACGTCCGCCACGCGTTCTACCGTGCGCGCGCGCCAACGCCGGTCCCGGTTGAACGACAGTAAATGATTCAGCAGATCATAGCGCGCGGCCACCCGCCCGAACATTCCGCGCACCCAACGCGATGCGGCCTCCTCGCCGGTGATCCCCGGAGGGGTTGTGCCCGTCGCCGGTGTCATGACGCGAGTGCCACTTCGATGGCTTCCATCACCACGCGGTCGTCGACGCCGGTGACGATTTTCACGTCGCCGATTTTCACCGGGAGCACGAAGTGGACTTTGCCCTGCACCGTCTTCTTGTCCGCCGCCAGGCGCGCGAACAAACTCGACGCCGTAATGCCGGTGAGCGCCGGGATCGGTCCGTATTTCCGAATTACCGCATGAATGCGCGCGGCGTCGGGAGGCGCTAATTCGACCACACGCTCGGCCAATGTCGTCGCCGCGTGCATGCCGAACGCCACCGCCTCGCCATGCAAGAAGCGTTTGTACTGCGTATCGGCTTCGAGCGCGTGGCCTACCGTGTGCCCGAAGTTGAGAATGCGCCGCAGATCGCCCTCGCGCTCGTCCGCGGACACAATCTCGGCCTTGATACGCACTGCGCCGGCGATGATGCGATCCACCGTCGCGGGCTCTTGCGCCAACACGCGGTCGGCACCCTCCGCGAGCACATGGAACAGCCCGGCGTCGCGAATCACGCCGCATTTGATGATCTCGTACAGTCCCGCGCGGTACTCGCGTTCCGGCAAAGTCTTCAGCACGTCGGGATCGATCAGCACGACCAGCGGCTGATGAAAACTTCCCACCAGATTTTTCCCCGATACCAAATTGACGCCAGTCTTCCCGCCCACCGCTGCGTCCACCTGCGCCAGCAGCGTCGTCGGAATCTGGATCACCGGAATCCCGCGCATGAACACCGCCGCCAGAAACCCAGCCACGTCGGTGACGATGCCGCCGCCGCAGGCCACCACCACGCTTGAGCGGTCGCCCCCGCCCGCGATCATCTGCTCCGCCAGCGCCTCCACCTCCGCCATCTTCTTGCGCGGTTCGCCGCCGGGAAAGAACAGCACCTGATGCGCGCGCCCGTCCAGCGCCCGCTCCACGCGAGCCCCATGGAAGCCCCAAACATCAGCCGTCGTCACCACGAAAATTTTGCCCGCGCGCGCCGGCAAAAACTCTGCAATGCGTTCGAGCGAACCGCGTTCGACGATAGCATCGTAGGCGCATTGCGGCGTTTCCACGCGAAAACCAGGCATACGTTCGTTGTACCATGGGCGTGTTGCCCCAGGCCGTCTATCCCCTATTTCTAGCTTTTCTTTTCGTCGCGGCCCCGTTGCAGGTATCCCACCCTGCCACGGTTCTGTGGACCGCTCCCGCCATACTGCTCTCCGCCCTCATGATCGCCTGGGCCGCCGAATCCGCGCAGTATTTCGTGGCCCAAGGCTTCGCGCTGGCCATGCTCGCGTGGATGCAAACGCTGCCCGAGTTCGCCGTCGAAGCCGTGCTCGCCTGGCACCAGCAGACGCACCTGCTGTTGGCGAACCTCACGGGCGCGCTGCGCCTGCTCACGGGGCTTGGCTGGCCAGCCATCTATTTAACCGCCGCGCTCTCGCACCGCCGCGTCAGCGGCAAACCCTTGCGCCGCATCGTGCTCGAAGAGCACCACTCCGTCGAAGTATTGGCGCTGCTGATGCCTCTGCTGTATGTGCCGGTAATCGCGATCAAAGGCTCGCTCACGGTCTACGATGGCGCGGTTCTAATCATCATTTACGCCGCCTACCTGTGGACGCTCGGCAAGCTCCCTTCCGAAGATCATGAAACCATCGAAGACCTCGAGATCATTCCGCGCACCATCGTGACTGCCCGCCGCTCGCTCCGCATCTTCGCCATCGGAGCTCTGTTCCTCGCCGGCGGCGGGCTCATTTACTTCAGCGCAGAGCCTTTCCTAGCCAGCCTGCTGGCGCTGGCGACGCTTGCCGGGGTGCCGTCTTTCGTCTTCGTGCAATGGATCGCCCCGCTGGTGAGCGAATTTCCCGAAATGCTATCGACTCTCTACTGGGCCCGCCGCTCCGAGCGCGCCCCCATGGCCCTGATGAACATGGTTTCGAGCAACATCAATCAGTGGACCTTGCTCACCGCCATGCTGCCCATCATTTATTCGATGAGCATCGGCGCGGTGACCCCCATTGCCCTCGACGCCAAACAGCAGATGGAACTCTGGCTGACCTTGGGCCAAGCCGCTATCGCTCTGGTATTCCTGCTCAACATGGAACTGGCCTGGTGGGAAGCCACGGTGCTGGGTGTCCTGTTCGCGATTCCATTCTTCAGTTCCGCCACCGAGCCCGCGGTCACCTGGATTTACTTCGGCTGGGCCGGAGTCGAAGTGGTGCGTATTTTCGTTGGCCACCGCAAGCCGCAAGCCTTCCCGCTGTTCGTGAAGGTGTGGAAAGACCACGTCCGCGGCGCGGCCTGACCTTTACTACTAACTTGGACCCTAGGCGGCGCGGAAACAGAGAAGATTTGAATATTCGCGGTCGTCATGCGAACATTTGACAGTGCCGACCTCACCCGACCTCCGTCAAGGCGAGCCGCGCTGGCCCGCCATGGTCGCGCTGCTCGCGGTGAACGCGCTGTTCTATGCGCTTCCGCCCGCGCTGAAGGTGGGTCCCGATTGGGTGTTCCTGGTGCTGGTCGCCGTGCTGACCGTGCCGGCGGTTTTCATGCGCTCGCCCCGCCACGTGCCCCTGGCCCGCGTCCTCGGCCACACCGCGTCGAGCATCTTGACTCTGGCCATGATTGGCTCGCTCGGCTTGTTGGTTTCGCGCCTGCCGATGCACAAGGAATCGCCCAGCGAGCTACTCCGCGCCGCCACCGCCCTGTGGATCTGCAACGTTCTGATCTTCGCGTCGTGGTATTGGCGCCTCGACGCCGGCGGCCCGCATCAGCGCGATCTCAGCGTGTGCCATACCGATGGCGCTTTCCTCTTCCCGCAAATGACGCTCAGCCGCGAGCTCCGCATCGAAATGGAAGAGGACGATTGGAAGCCCGGCTTCATGGATTATCTCTTCCTGGCCTTCAACACCAGCACCGCGTTCTCGCCCACCGACGTGCCGGTGCTCTCGCGCTGGGCCAAGGGGCTGATGATGGTGCAGGCCATCATTTCGCTCGCCACCATCGCGCTGCTAGCCGCCCGCGCCGTGAATATTCTCTAGCTGCGCTTGAAGTGCTTGCTTAGCGCCAGCCGCTGCGATGAGTAATTGGAGCCGATCTCTTTTCCGTAGAGCCGGTCTGGCGGAGCGAGGAGCTGTTCGTAAACCAGGCGGCAGACGATTTGCCCGTCTTCGAGCAGCGACGGAACATCGTGCGAGCGCACTTCGAGAACCGCGTGCGTTCCCCGGCGCTCCGCCGGCCCCCAGCCGAAACCGGGATCGAAGAAACCCGCGTAATGAATGCGGAACTCGCCCACGGAAGGATCGTAAGGAATCATCTCGGCGGCGTACCCCGGCGGGATGCTCACTTTTTGCTTAGATGCCAGAATGTAGAACTCGCCAGCCTCCAAAACAATCGTCTTCCTGGCATTTCGACGAATGGGTTCCCAGAACTCTTGGGCATCGTAGTAGCCGATGTTCGCCAGATCGATAGGCGCGGTGCCGTGCAGCGCGCGGTATCCGATAATGTCGCTCGTCTCCGTGCCTTCGAGGTCGATTGAAAGTTGCAACCCCTCGGCGATCATGGGCGCGATGGGCGAGGCGTCCGGCGAAAACACAATCGATTCCGTTTCGCGCATTTCCTTGAGCATGGCGTCCGACGAGCGCGGCGCTCCGCGGCTCAGCCGCAATTGATTCAGCTTCGATCCTTCGCGCACAATCACATCGAAGGTGAGCGGCGCGATCTCCGCGTAAAGTTTCCCTTTGTATCCCGCCCGCACATCTTCGAACCGGGCGGCGTAATCCGTGATCAGGCGCGTGAAAATATCCAGGCGCCCGGTGCTGCTCTTGGGATTCGCCCGGCCGGAAACAAAATCGGGAAGGAACAATTCCTCCTGCAGAGGAACGATATAAACCGAGCCTTTCTTAAGCAGCGCCGATTCCGCAAGATCGATCTCTTCCACCACCATCTCTTGCAATTTTTGCTGCACCGTCGCGTACTGCGTAGGCAAGAAGCTGGCGGAGACGCGGTAGCCGATCTTGCCCAGGCGCAGATCAATGCTGGAAGGCTGAATTTGATCTTCCGCAATTGGGTTACTTGCTCGAATGTTTCCGTTCCGAACCAGTTCTTGCAAACGCTGAACGGGCAAAATGCCTCTGCTGGGCGAGCCGCTCTCCGCCAGCAGAAGTTCCGGAAATAGGGCCAGGGCGTCACCGTTCATGTCTGTAATTCTACCGTCCCGAGCTCCCAAATCCGCCCGCGCCGCGCTGCGATTCGCCCAGTTCGCTGCCTTCTTCCCACTCCACGGCCTCATAGCGCGCCACCACCAGCTGCGCGATGCGGTCGCCCTTCTCAATGACGTAATCGCCCGCGCTCAGGTTGAACATCACCACGCGAATCTCGCCGCGATAGCCGGGATCGATGGTTCCGAAGTTGACCGTGATCGAGTGTTTCAACGCCATCCCGCTACGCGGCCGGATCTGCGCCTCGTAGCCCGCAGGCAGCTCAATCGCGATGCCGGTAGGAACTCCCTGCGCCACGCCCGGCGACAGCACCACGCGCTCGACCGCGCGCAAATCCATGCCCGCGTCTTCCGTCGGGCCATGGGCATAATGCGGCAGCACCGCGTCCAGATGCAATTTTTTTACAAGGATTCGCATGAACCGTTATGATAACGAAGTCAGCCTCCATGAAATCTCCACGCGTCCTGGCCGTCGCGCCCATGCCTCCGGAAAAGATCGCCTATGCGCTGGCGCGCTACTCGCGCTCAGCCGATTCCATTCGCGATTCCGTCGAGTGGGTGCGCACCCACGATTCCACCAAGTTTCTCGAAAGCTTCTACTTCCAATACGGCCACGCGTCCATTGCCGACTTGGGCCATGTGGTGTTGTGCTTCGAAGGCGTTTCCGAACTCGCCGCTACCGAAATTGAGGACGAACAACTGTGGGATGGCCAAGCCCGCTCCTCGCGCTATCAGGATTTCTCGCGCTCCGGCTTCGTCACGCCACCCGAACTCGCGGCCACCGCTTACCCTCTGGCCGCGCAGAAGTTGCTCGACGCCTATCACCACATCCACCAACACATCCTGCAACACTTGACCGAAAAACTCCCGCGCCCCAATGACATGAAGCCTGACGCCTACCAGCGCAACCTGGCCGCGCGCGCCTTCGACGTTGCCCGCTACACGCTGTTCTTCGGCATCCCCACGGGCGTCGGCCAAGTCACTAGCATTCGCACGCTGGAGCGCCAGATCCGCCGCCTGAAAGCGTCCGAATACGCTGAAATCCGCGAGCTCGCCGAAGAAATCGCCACTGCCTGTGCCGAGCCGCCCACTTGCGCGTGGGACGAGAAAACCGCCGCGGAGCCGCTCGCGCCCACGCTCGCGCGCCATGTCGACGCCGATCAGCATGCACTCGATTCGCGCCGGGACCTCGAAGCTTGGGCCCACGCCAACATTGCCATCGCGCCCTCGGCGGTCGATGCCGTCGATCTGCTGCGCCCCACTCATATGCACGCCGAGATCGCCGCCACGCTGCTATACCCAGTCACGGATTTGCCGTTCCGCAACCTCTATGAACTCGCATGCTCCTGGTCAGCGGCGCAGCGCAACGAAGTGATCGAGGTTGCGCTCCGCTCGCGCACCCGCCGCGACGAACTTCTGCGCGGCTTCCGCGGCGGCCTTTACGTTTACGACATCGTTATGGATATTGGGGCTTATCGCGATATGCATCGGCACCGCCGCTGCCAGCAGTACCGGCAAGCCTATTCGGGACGCCTCGGTTTCGACACTCCGCAAGCGCTCCGCGACGCCGGCATCGTCGACAGTTACGAATCTGTAATGGCGGAAACACTGGCGACGATTCAAACGCTTCCCCGGCCCGCCGCGCACTACCTGCTGCCTTTCGGCGCTCGCTCACGCTTCCTGTTCAAAATGGATTTCGCCGAAGCCGAATACATCGCACGCCTACGCAGCGGCGTCAAAGGCCATTTCAGCTACCGCCAGGTCGCCTGGGAGATGAAACAAAAGATGGGGCAGCTCGAACCCGAACTGGGTCGCCTGATGGACGCCACTCCGCCTTGGATCGAAGATCCACTCCAGCGCTAGCCACTGTCGGCTCGTCCCGTGACGTCTGCGGCAGGCGCTTTGGCATACTGGCGCCGTCGCTCGTCCCATACTTCAAAGGCGCCCGCGAAGGGTACGCTAGAGG
>JALYIB010000087.1 GCA_030775965.1 Acidobacteriota bacterium
GTGCAATAGAGAGGGAATCCAGGTTCCGCCAAGCGCCGTGAGTCTGTTCCGTTAACAGGTCGTCGAGCATAAGTGTCAGGCGGCAGCTTCGACTGTCGCTCGCCTACCATTCTATATGGCCCCGAGCCTCATTGGTTTTATAAGGCTACAAGTAGGTTAACTATAGGAAAAGTACTAGCTCTTTTTGTGCTACTTCGATCGTATCTATAACAAAACAATAAGTAACAATGGCACGGCTAACCAAAGTACTAGTAGTTGGCCTAGGGTAATGCATTGACAGCGAATTGGATAAGGCCCTATACTGCCTACGTAAGAGATAAGCGTTTCCCGCAGTTGCCTGAAGCAGACTGCGAAGTAAAAAAAACTAGTCGGAGGATAAGAAAAAACGATATGAAAAAGATACTAGGAAGTTTGTTTCTGGCCGCGATCATGCTCGTGGGCATGTCCAGCGTTGCCAGCGCCGCAACTTGTTCCAACCAAACTATTACCGCCGGTTTCACCTGCACGTTGGGCGGAGAGACGTTCCTCTTTACCAACCTCCAGTTCCTAACCCCTGATGGCGCGAGCACTGGTGCCCTGGCCTTGTCGGGGTCCCTAACGACAGCCTCCGGCAACGATGTGATCTTGGGCTTCCAAATCTCTGGGATTCCGGTAAACATTAATGTGGGTTATACCGTCACCGGCACAAATATGACCGGGGTTTCCGCTAGCTACATTGGGTCGACCGGCTCGATCACTGAAGCGGTGTTCAATTCAGCGAACGTTCAAGTGACCTCGCTCTTTGATGGCGCTAACAATAGCAACATCGTAGTGAACAGCGGTGCGTTCAGCCCCCTCTCCTTCATTAGGATCAACAAAGATATCGACGCGCGCCAGTTTAGTGAATTTACGGATAGCGTGCACTTGAGCGGCGTGCCTGAGCCGATGACGCTTTCGATGATGGGTGTTGGGCTCTTGGGATTGAGCCTGATCTCTCGTCGCCGTAAGAAGAACTAAATTAATCCTCATCCGACGAGATTTTTTGGGGCGCAGCGCAAGCTGCGCCCCTTTTTGCATTTTGAGTGAGGTCCGGCCAAACGAAAAAAGAGCGCCCTCTTGCGGGCGCTCTTTTTCAATCCGGGCGAAATATTGGAACTGCCGCTTACGCGCTGAACGAACTGCCGCAGCCGCAAGTGGACTTCACGTTGGGGTTGTTGAACTTGAATCCCGACCCTTCGAGCGTTTCCACGTAATCCACTTGGACGCCATCCAGATACAACAGGCTGGCCTGGTCAATGAATAGCTGCAAGTCGCCAAACTTGTAAGTCTTGTCCAACATGCCTGGGGTGTTCTCGAAAGCCATCGAATAGCTGAACCCCGAGCAACCGCCGCCCACCACCGAGATGCGCAGACCCGCTGGCTTCGGCTCCTGTGTATCCAGAATTTCCTTAACCTTGCTTACAGCGGTCTCCGTTAGTTGTACCATATTATGTTAGGCCTCACCCTCAATTGTACCTGATGCGGGCCGAAGAGCCAAGGATTCAGCTATCCAGTCCTTCTCGGGGTCAATCTTAACCGTAACTTAAACCGAACCAGCCGCGTCGGACCAGATAGCGAGGGACTCGAGTGGCGATGGACGGCTCAATTGGAATTCTCCCCTTTCCGCTGGCTGGCGAGGGTGCCCGGGCGAGGCCCCGAGTGGATCACAAAAACAGCGATGAAGCGGCGCTGGTCCGCCGCGTCCAGGCCCGCGACGAGATGGCGTTCCGGGAGATCGTCGAACGCTACCAGTCCAAGGTGTTTTCGATCATCTACGGCATCTTGCGCAACCGCAACGACGCCGAGGATATCGCCCAGCAGGTTTTCGCCAAAGTTTACTTCTCCCTGAAGAATTTCGATTTCCGCAGCTCCCTGCTGACCTGGATCTACAAAATTACCGTCAACGAGTGCTACGACTACCTGCGTAAGAAGCGTGTCCGCAAACTGGTTTATGAGAGCGATTTCTCCCAGGAAGACGCGCAGCGCATGGAAGCCTCCGAGCCGGCCGTCGACGGGGCGGTGCCCGCCGATACCCGCTTGGCCCAGCGGGACCTGATCCTGAAGCTTCTCTCCAAGGTGTCCGAAGAAGAGCGCACCTTGATTTTGATGAAGGAAGTGGAAGGCCACTCGGTCGAAGAATTGGCCGGTATGACTGGCTTGAACGAGAATACAATAAAAGTTAAACTGTTCCGGACCCGCCAGAAACTCTTAAAGGCGGCCGGACGGTTGACCCGGATCCGCTGACTGGGTCAGGGTGTTTGAAGCGGGTACAGACCCGCATCGCGGCAGTATTTGATTAGCAGTGACTGAGGGAAGAACGATGCATCGCGAGATTCGGGATCATATCGAGAACGTGCTGGCGGGCTCCGAACCTGAACACTTGGCTGGGTGTGAAGAGTGCCGCAGCGAGGTTCAGGGCATGCAGGAACACACTGCTCTTATTCGCGAATTGCGGGCGCCGGAAGGCTTTGTCGCCGAACCTCGCGCCGGCTTCTACGCGCGCGTAATGGAGCGCATCGAAGCCGAAGGCCCCATTTCCATCTGGAATCTCTTCATAGAATCCGCCTTCGGACGCCGCATCGCCGTAGCCTCCATGGCTCTGGCGATTCTGGTGGGCGTCTATCTGGTGACCTCGGAGCGCTCCGCTGAAGACCCGATGATCGCGGGACAGCAAGCGCAACAGCAGCCCTTGGTGGTCGTGGGTGAAGATGGCCCGGCCCGGATACTCACGCAGATGGATCAGTCCCCGGCGGGCCAGTCCTCCGAAGACGCCGTTCTGGCTGACCTGGTCACCTACCGGGAGCAATAATGCCGCAAGACCCAGCCCGCAAAAATCCCAAGGTAATCGGAACGCTGCTGTTGGTATTTCTGGCAGGGGGCGCCGTGGGTGCCTTGACCATGCAGATGGGACTGCATGAGCGATTGCATCGCACAGTTTCCGCAGCTTCCGTTCCTGCCCCGGGCCGTAAGGATCCCACCAACGATGCGCTGGTCCAGCGCTTCAAAACTGAGTTGAACCTTTCCGGCGATCAAACCGATAAAATCGCCATGGTCCTCGAGGACTACCGCCAGTATTACCAGAGTCTGCAGGATCAGTTGGACGACGTGCGCTCCACCGGCAAGACCCGCATTATGCAGATCCTCGACGAACAGCAGCGCGCCAAGTTCGAGAAGATTATGGGCAGTTTGCCGCCCGCCCTTGAAGCCAAGTAGCGCTCAGCTCTTCGGACGATCCGCCATCTTGCGCTCCAGCGCCTTCCATAAGCGCGATTCGACGGCCTCCGGAATCGCCTGCGGCTCCATTCCTTTATAGACCTGCAGGGTCTTCAGCGTGGTATCTACGATCACGAAACAGTTGGGGCACTGGTTGACGTGCGCCGCGAGGTGAACCTTAATCTCGGCGTCCACGTTCGGGTCGAGATAATCGTTCAGTTCCTGAAGAAACTGTTTACAGGTAACCAAGCAGATCGCCCTCTTTCCGCTTGAACTGGCGGGTCAGTTTTTCACGCAACGTCAAACGCGCCCTCAATAGTCTACTCTTCACAGCCGGCACTGAAATTCCCAGCGCTTCAGCCGTATCTTCCGTACTCAGTTCTTCGATGTCGCGTAGTGTGAAAACGGTGCGGAAATCTGGCTTTAAGCTCTCCACCGCCTCATCCAGAATTGTCTGCATTTCCTCGCGGGAATAGCGCTGTTCGGGGTTGTCTTCCCACACCGCAATCTCCCGTTTCACCTCTTCTTCGCCTGTGTCGATAGGTTCGTCCAGCGACACGAAGCGGTTGCCTTTGCGCTTGCGCAGCTTCATCAGCGATTCGTTCACGGCAATGCGTACGATCCAGGTGTAGAACTTGGAATTGCCGTGAAAGCCCGGCAAGTGCTGGTACGCCTTCAGGAAGGTTTCCTGAAGCACGTCCTCGGCGTCCTCGTCGTTCTGCGTGATGTTCTTGGCGACCCGATAGATCTTGCGGCTGTACTCCGAGACCAGCGTCGAGAAAGCCGCCTGCTCCCCCGCCTGCGCGCGGGCCACCAGCGTCGACTCGTCGAACGCCACGGGATTGGGAGTGGGGGTCAACCAGAACCTCTTCCTTCAATATAGCAGTGGGGTTACCCCACCGCGCCCTCCAAAAATGGCACCCTTGGGTTCGTTTGGTAATCTGATTAGTACCAATGAGCAATTTTCAGGTCACCCTTCCCGACGGAAGTGTCCAAAGTGTTCCCGCAGGGTCCGCGCCGATCGACGTCGCGCGTTCCATCAGCCCGCGCCTAGCCGACGACGCCCTGGTTGCTAAAGTGGACGGCGATTTTTGGGATTTGAACCGCCCCCTAGAAGCCGACGCCACACTCCAGATCCTGACCCCCAAGAATCCGGAAGCGCTCGAAGTCTACCGCCACTCGACCGCCCATTTGCTGGCGGCAGCGGTGCTCGAACTGTACCCCGAAACCAAGCTCGGCGTGGGACCAGCGATCGACAGCGGCTTTTACTATGACTTCCAGCGGCCCGACGCGTTCTCTCCGGAGGACCTGGAAAAGATCGAGAAGAAGATGTGGGAACTGCAAGCCCAAGACTTGCCCTACAAGCGCCAGTACATGGAAAAGGAAGAAGGCCTGAAGCTGTACGGCGATCAGCCCATGAAGTGCGAGCTGATCACCGAAAAAGCCGGCGAAGTGTTTTCCGAATATACCCTAGGCAACCACTTCATCGATTTCTGCCGCGGCCCGCATGTGCCTTCCACCAAGAAGATCAAAGCGTTCAAGCTGCTCTCGATCGCCGGCGCTTATTGGAAAGGCAACGAGAAGAACGCGCAGTTGCAGCGCATTTACGGAACTTCGTTCTTCACCAAGAAAGAGCTCGACGAATATCTCGCCAAGCTCGAAGAGGCCAAGAAGCGCGACCACCGCAAGCTAGGTCAGGAACTCGACCTCTTCAGCATCCAGGAACTCGCCGGACCCGGCCTGATCTTCTTCCACCCCAAAGGCGCGCGCGTTCGCAAGATCATCGAAGACTGGATGCGCGACCAATATTTGGCGCGCGGCTACGACCTGGTCTATACGCCGCACGTGATGCGCGCGGACTTGTGGAAGACCTCCGGCCACCTCAGCCATTATGCCGAGAACATGTTCGCGGGCATGGAACTTGACGACGCCGAATATCGCCTGAAGCCCATGAACTGTCCCGGCCATATCCTGATTTATCGCGACCGCCTGCGCAGCTACCGCGAACTGCCGGTGCGCTTGGGCGAGCTGGGAACGGTGTACCGTTATGAGCGCAGCGGCACCATGCACGGCCTGCTGCGCGTGCGCGGCTTCACGCAGGACGACGCGCACATTTTCTGCACGCCGGAACAAATCGAAGACGAGGTTGTGAGTTGCCTGGAATTCGCCCTCGACACCCTGAAGACCTTCGGCTTCGAACAGTACGAAGCCGAGATCTCCACCTGGGATGGCGGCAAAAGCGGCAAGTACGATGGCGCGCCCGAATTGTGGAAGCTCGCCGAAGACGCCTTGCGGCGCGCAGTCGATCGCCTGGGAATCAAAGCTCCCGTGATCCCCGATGAAGCCGCGTTCTATGGCCCCAAGATCGACGTGAAGCTGCTCGATGCGCTGGGCCGCAAATGGCAGCTCTCTACCGTGCAGTTCGATTTCACTTTGCCGCAGCGCTTCGGTCTCGAGTACGTCGCAGCGGACGGCGCGCGTCATCAGCCCTTGATGGTGCATCGCGCGCTCTACGGCAGCATCGAGTGCTTCTTCGGCACTCTCGTCGAGCACTATGCGGGAGCGTTCCCGGTGTGGCTGGCTCCCGTGCAAGTGGTGGTGATGCCCATCACGGACCGTCAGCTCGACTACTCCAAGACAGTGCACGCGCGCCTGGAGGCCGCGGGCCTGCGCTCGCACCTTGACGACCGCAAGGAAAAAGTGAATCTCAAAATCCGCGAGGCGCAGTTGCAGAAAGTGCCCTATATGCTGGTTGTCGGCGACCGCGAAGCCGAAGCCGGCACCGTGTCCGTGCGCCATCGCAAGCACGCCGATATGGGCGTCAAGCCGCTGGAGCAGTTTGTGGAAGACGTGTGCAAGCTGGTCGAATCGAAATCCGCGACGGAATAATCGCGCGCACCATTCTGAGCCCCACCGCCGGCTTCATCGCCGAGGCGGGGTTCACGCACTCGCTGACGCCCGCCCGCAATTGCACGTTCGGCTGCACCTATTGTTACGTGCCCACCATGCGTATTCAGGGCGGACTGAAGCCGGAAGATTGGCAAAGCTGGGGCCAGTTCACCACCTTCAAAAGCAACGCCCCTGAATTGCTAAAACGCGATTTGCTGCGCCGTGAAGGGCGCGCGCAGCAGCGCATTTACTGCTCGCCCATGGTTGATCCCTACCAGCCCGCCGAAGAACGCGAACAGATGATGCCGCGTATTTTGGACGCGCTTCTCGAAGCGCCGCCGCGAGTGTTCGTCTTGCAAACGCGGGGTCCGCTGATA
>JALYIB010000088.1 GCA_030775965.1 Acidobacteriota bacterium
CTGGCGTAGGGGCGTCGGTATCAGGACTTTGGCCATATCAATTCTTCTTTCTCCGCGACGGTCTGTTCGGCGTTGGGCAGGAAGCTGTTAGCGTGATCGAACTTGCCGCCCTTCACCGAGAGTACGACGAATGAATACCAGGGGCACGAGTTCTCGAGATCGGTTTTCGAGAAGTAGGCATCGCAATCGGGATGCGAGTGGAAAATGCCGATCAGGTCGAGGCCGGCGGCGCGCGCTTTCTTGTCGGCTTCGAGCAGGTCTTCGGGGCGCAGCTCGTAGCGCGCTCCCTGTGCGCCCGAGTAGGCGTTTTCGAGCGGCTGCGCTAGCGTCACGGCTTTCACGTCGCCATCGATGGACCCGATCATCGCTCCGCAGCACTCATTGGGGAATTTCGCTTCGGCGTGGGCTACCATGGCCTGCCACGCGGCGGCGTTAATTTTAATCATTCCAGAAGGACTCACTCAAATATTTCGTCGCGCCGTCGGCCAGCATCGTTACCACTACGCCGCTTTGTCCTGCGGCGGCCAGCTTTTTGCCGACTTCGCGCGCTGCGTGGACATTCGCGCCGGAGGACATTCCTACCAGCAGGCCTTCGTGGCGGCCCAGCCAGCGCGTCATGGCGTAGGCGTCTTCGGTTTCTAACCACAGGTTATCATCGGCCAGCGTGGGGTCGTAGATGGCGGGTACGATGGCCGTAGGCATGTGCTTCAAACCTTCCAGGCCATGGAATCCGGAGGACGGCTGCGCGGAAATGCACTTCACTCCGGGGACGTCGCGCTTGAGGCGGCGGGCGGTGCCGGTGAAGGTGCCGCTGGTGCCCATGCTGGTTACAAAGTGGGTTACGCGGCCGTTGGTTTGTTTGATGATTTCAGCGCCGGTGCCCTCGAAATGGGCGCGCCAATTGGCGGAGTTGCCGTATTGATCGGGATAGAAATACTTCTCTTCGCCAGCGGCGAAGATCTTTTGACAGAGACGGATGGCTCCGTCCGAGCCTTCTCCGGGGTCGGAGAGCACCATCTCGGCGCCATAGGCTTTCAGGATTTGTTTGCGTTCGTGAGAGGCGTTGGCCGGCAAGCACAACTTAAGGCGGTAACCTTTGATGGCGCAAATCATCGCATAGGCAATGCCGGTGTTGCCGCTGGTGGCGTCGAGCAGGACGTGGTCCTTGGTGAGTTTGCCCGCGCGTTCGCCTTCGAGAATCATATTCAAGCCGGCGCGGTCCTTGACGGAACCGCCGGGGTTGAAAAACTCGGCTTTGGCATAGATTTCGACGCCTGCCAAGTCGTCGTCCACCTTAGCCAGACGGATCAGCGGGGTGTTGCCGATCTGGCCTAGAAGAGATTGCGCCGGCTGCACGGCGGATTTGGGGGCGACGGGGACCATGTGGGAGTTACCTTTTGATTGTAAACCAGCTATCCGTATTAGAAGCAGATCCCTGTGAAGAGATGCAGAAAAGTGCCGCTGCCGCCGCCTGGCGCGCGGTTCGGTCGCGATTCTATTTCCCGGGCATGTGAGCGAGGTCGCTTTCGCCGTGCGGCTTGACATGTGTTGCACATGCAAGTAGGTTTAAGACATGCCGAAGATGATCCAGATCCGCCATGTTCCGGATGCGGTGCATCGGAAACTAAAGGCTCGCGCGGCAAATCTGGGTTTGTCGCTCTCGGGCTACCTGATGCAAGAGATCATTCCCCTTGCGGATCTGCCCACGATGAGCGAGTTTCTTGAGCGGCTGGAGCAGCGTGAGAAGGTGACCCTACGCGAGCCCTCGGCAGTAACGGTCCGCAAGGGCCGCGAGGGCCGATGATTGTACTCGACGCCTCTGCCGCGTTCGAGTTCCTGCTGCGGACGCGCGCGGGCGAGGCGATTTCGGCTCAATTGAGCCTGGTAGCGGAGGTTCACGCCCCGCACTTGTTGGATATTGAGTTGGCCAGCTCCCTACGCCGCTGCGTTGCCTTAGGTATCGTGACCGGCGAGCGCGCCGGGCGGGCCTTGGACGATCTTCGCGTATTGCGGGTCCACCGCTATGGGCACGTGCCTCTTCTCGCCCGAACCTGGGATTTTCGCTACAATTTTTCGGCGTACGACGCTTGTTATCTCGCGCTAGCGGAGGCGCTGGACGCAACTCTGCTCACGTGCGACAAGGCTATGGCGTCGGCCCGTCTGCGTCACGGACAAGTTGAGTTGGTTTAACTACCGCGCGGCGAGCAGCGCGCGCAGGTGGCGGGCGCGTTCCGGCGAACGGAGCTGGCGCAGGGCCTTGGCTTCGATCTGGCGGATGCGTTCGCGCGTGACGTCGAACTCCTGGCCGATTTCCTCAAGCGTGTGCTCGCGCTCGCAGCCGATGCCGAAGCGCAGACGGATCACCTTCTCCTCTTTGGGAGACAGGGTCTTGAGGATGTTGGCGGTTTCGTCGCGTACGTTGGTGTCGATCACCGCATCGACGGGCGAACCCACCCAGCGGTCTTCGATCAGATCGCCCAGCGCGGATTCACCGTCGCGGCCGACGGGAGTTTCTAGCGACACGGGGTCGCGGGAAATGGTCTTCAGCTTCTGGACCTTTTCGACCGGAATGTCCATG
>JALYIB010000089.1 GCA_030775965.1 Acidobacteriota bacterium
CCGTTCACTTTCGTCCTGCAGGGAATTTGCCAGGAATCGACTCTGGAAGAACTGATGGCCGTGCTCCAAGCGCGCTGGGGCCAAGCCTTGTTCGCTACGCCGCTGGGCAGATCCATCCAACACTTCATGGATAAATTGACCGGCATCCGCTACGAGTTTCATCCCAACGTCCCGCTTGAGCAGCATCCGCAAAAGGTTTGCGATTTGAAACTTGACGTCGGCATCGCGCCCCTGCTCGATGACCCGTTCAATCGGCATAAGAGCTGCATCAAATACTACGAATACGCGATGTCTGGTGCGGTCACGCTGGCCTCGCGCGTGCTGCCGTATTCCGCCGAAGTGCCGATGACGGCGAAAAATAACCGCGAATCCTGGAAGCGGAAGCTCGAAGAAGTCCTGCAGGCGGACCGGCCCAAATTGTATCGCGAACAGCGCGATTGGGTGTTGTCGCACCGCAATATCGAAAAGACCGTCGACCTATGGGAACAGGTTTTTGCAGGCGACCACGCCCCCTGCGCCGTCCAGGCTGAGGAAATGCCGCCCGTCCTCGAAGCCGTTTAGCTAAAAAGGAGAACGCAACATCGCAATTCAAGGAAAGCGTACTCGCCCACAAGCTACTGGATGGACTCGAAGGGCTTGAAATGGGCGGCTCCGCGCACAACACATTCGGCCTGAAAACCCGCAATGTCGATAACACGAATGAGCCGGCCTGTGATATCGCTTTGTGCCCCACGTGGTACTAAAGCTTCCCGCTGCGGCCCATCGAAGCCTGTGCGGCCCGGTTGACATCTTACGTCGACCGCCAACGACTACGGCTTGCGGGCGTAGCTATCGAGAATCACGATTTCCACGCGGCGATTGCTGGCGCGGCCATCGGGAGTGTCGTTCGAGTTTTTAGGGTCGTACGAGCCAAAGCTCGCCACCGAGAGCCGGGATTCTTCAATCCCATAACGACTGCTTAATAGCTCCAGCAGGCGCAGCCCACGAGCCGCCGCCAGTTCCCAGTTGTTGGTGAAGTGCCGGTTGTGAATGGGAGTTGCATCCGCGTGTCCCACCAGACTTACATTGTTGGGGATCTTGTTGAGCACATCGCCAATCATCTTCACAGTGGGCAGTGCGTCAGCGTTGATTTTGTCCGCGCCGGATTGAAATAGCAAAGCCTGCGGCAGGCTGATGACCACGCCTCTGGAATCTACTTGCACGTCCAGGTTGCTTTTCTCCAAGTCCTGCTGGATGGCGGTCATCGCTGCGCTGGGCCCTTCTATCACGGGAACTTTCGCGGCCGGCTCAAGGGACGCGACAGCTGCCAACGGGGCAGGCTTCTTCTGCGAGTTTTGCAGGGTCTGCGCCGCCATCGCCACAAACAGAATCAGTAGGATCGTTAAGACGTCGAGATAACTCACCATCCAGCGATCGCGCCCGCTGTGTTGGTTTTGATAATACGCTGGTTTCATCTGCTGGGCGCCTGGCGCAGAAAGCAGTTCAGCCGTTCGCGAACCAGCGAAGGATGCGTGCCGTCGATCAGGCACAGGCCGCCTTCGGCGATCATTTCCTCAATCTCAAACGCCTCCGCGACGCTCGCACGAATGCGGTGTGCGGCGGGAAGAAGAATCAGATTCGCTAGCGCCAGTCCATACATGGTGGAGACGAACGCGGTTCCAATTCCGAAGGCCACCGAGTTCATGTTGGAGAATTGGCGGAGCACATCGATCAAGCCCACCACGGTTCCGATGACGCCGATCGCCGGCGCGAACCCTCCCGCCACTTCCAGGACTTTAGCGTCCGCGTCGCCCTGGCGCTCGTGCAATCGCACCTTGTTTTCGAGAATACTTTGAAATTCGCTACGGGTCTTCACGTCCATCGCTACCCCCAGCATCTCGCGCAGAAAAGCATTGTTGAGTTGCTTGATTCCCGGTTCCACCGCGAGCATCCCTTGCAAGCGAGCGATCCTGACCGACGACACAATCTGGTCCATCAGTTCTTCGCGATCGGTGGCCGGCTGGCGGAGCAATCCCAATACCCGCTGAAGGGCGTTCACCAGGGCCTTGCGCGGTGTCGTGATCAAAGTGACTCCGCAGGTTCCCCCCAGAACGATCCACGCCGCCGTGGGCTGGAGGAAGTAACGGAGGCTGACTCCCGTCGAGGCGATGCCGGCCATAACGGTCAAAAGCGCAATCGCAATCCCGCCCAGGATCCAGCGGTCAATGGGAATGTGCCCGGTATTTTCGCTGGATACGGCGGTCAATTCAGTAGGAACAGTGGTAGGCGAAGACACAAAACACTCCACCGCGGTCAATGCAATTCGGCGGCCAATCTGGGGCCTCTTCTTAACCAAGCTTATGCGGCGCTTTTGCCGCGTGGAAGCGTCTTGCAGCGGCGGAAACTTGACGATGTGCCAAATTCCCGACTCCCCGCGGCCTCGCGCACCACACTTTTTAAACGGCTAAATGAAATGGCCCCGGGATTGCAAACTTCTTCGCGAGAGTCAAAAGAATCTATGATTACTGCCACGAACCCCTTGACGACGTCGCCCGCCGAACTGCCTCCCAGTAGCACGGGCAGCACATCGGCCGCCGCCACTTCTTTCGCTGACCAACTCGCGACCGTGGACGAAAATTCGTCTTGCACTTCGGCGGTCCAGCAGGACTCTTTTCTCCAATACTTTCTCGGGGCCGCATCGTCGACTCCGTCTGCTCCGAGCCCTGTGGTTTCGACGGGGGCGTCTGCGTCCCCCGACCCGGCGGCGCCTTCGATCACCACCAGCGATGTGCCGCAAAACACACCCGCCTACAGCATCTCTTCGACTGCGCCCTATTTCACGCCCGCGCCGGACCAATACACTACCGTCACACCCACCGGCGGCATGATCCCGTTCCAGGCGGACTCCATGGATTCCTATCTCCAGAAGTTCATCGGGCAATCGGTTTCCGATATGTACGGTTTCATCAGCGGCACGCAAGGTTGGGCTAACGGCGGCGCAGCGGCCATCACCGATAACTTTATCTCCATGGCGCAGCAGCGGATCACGGCATATCCATCCATGGGTCAAGGGATCGACCCGCAGGCGATGGGCACTCAATACGCGAATCTGTTTATGAAAGTTCTTTCCGGCGTGCAGGTCTCGCAATTGGGCGCCACGAATTTCAGCGGCAGCGTTCTCGATTTCCTGAACCAGGGCGGGTCGCCGGAGCCTACCGTTTTGAATCAGGCTCCTGCGGTGATGAGCGTCTAAGGCTGCTTTTTACAGGCGGGTGCGCGATGTGGAAGCCGACCAAGTTTGGAGTTCCATTGGAAAAAAGAAAAGCGTGTTCGTCCCGAGGACGATCAGAACCTCATAAGGTCGCTTTAGATCCTGAGGCTACTTCCAAGACTCCATCGCTTTCTTCAGGAGTGACCCGGGAAGCAATTCGTCCAACTCCAATCGAACGCCGTTAGGATCGAAAACGCTGGCATTTTTCATGTTGCCCGCGACGCCGACTTCAGTCATGGTGTTCGGAGTCATTGCATTGCGCGCTCCCGATGCCAGGCCAGCTTTCCGGAGCCGCGCAACCGTGGCATCCAAGTCGTCAGTCAGCATGTGGACGTGCGTGAGCCCTGGCGGCATTTCCGGAGTGGCCGGCTGCATCTCCAGGAACGAATCGCGGCTGACGTAGTAATAGATAGATGTTGGCTTCCCATCCGGGCTGGAAAGCTTAAACGCTACACGAAAACCTAATTTCTGCTCGTAAAAAGTCTCCGACTCCCGGAAATTCTTGACGGCGATTCCCACCACCAGCAGTTTAACGCTGGGTCTCTGGTTGTCCCACGAG
>JALYIB010000090.1 GCA_030775965.1 Acidobacteriota bacterium
GTATAGCATTTTTGCTATATTACTTGATGCATTCGATGAGCGCGCCGGTGAGGAGCTCCACGTTGTCAGGGGTGGCTAGGGGGCCCATGACGCCGATGCGGAAGATTTTGCCGGCTAGGGGGCCGAAGCCGCCGGCGATGTCGATGTCGTATTTCTCTAAGAGACTCTTGCGGGCTTTCAGGTCGTCGACGCCCGCGGGGACTTTCAGCGTGTTGATGTTGACGATGCGGCGGGCGTCGTCGTCGATGAACATTTCGAGTCCTGCTGCTTCGATGCGGCGGACGAATTCGTCGTGCGTCGTTTGGTGGCGGGCGAAGCGGGTTTCCACGCCTTCTTCGCGGACTAGCGCCAGGCCTTCGCGCAGAGCGTAGAAGGATGTAATGGGAGCGGTGTGGTGATAGCGGTGGGCCCCTTCGTAATAGTCGAGGAGGAGTTTTAGATCCAGGTACCAGATGGGGCACGGGGTCTTGCGGGCGCGCAGGCGATCCACGGCTTCGGGGGAGACGGTGATGGGCGAGAGGCCGGGGGGGCAGCTCAAACCTTTTTGGGTGCAACTGAAGGCGACGTCGACGCCGGAGGCATCGATGTCGATGGGCATGGCTCCGAGGGAGGTCACGCAGTCGACTATGGTGATGGCTTTGGCGGCGCGGGCGGGGCGCGCGATCGCTGCTAGATCCTGGCGGGCGCCGGTGGAGGTTTCGGCGTGGACGAAGGCAACGGCGTGGGGTTTTTCGCGATCGATGAAAAGGGCGGCTTCGGATTCGGTGAAGGTCTCGCCCCAGGGCTTGCTGCTGCAGACTACGTTGGCGCCGTGGCGGCGGCCCATCTCGACGAGGCGCTCGGCGAAGTAGCCGGCGGTGAAGACGGCTAGTTTCTGAGTGGGCTCGACGAAGTTGGCGAGCACGGTTTCCATGCCGGCGCTGCCGGTGCCGGAGATTACTTGCACGAAGGGATTCTGGGTGCCGAAGACGGGGCGGAGGTCACGGCGGATTTCTTCGTAGACTTCGAAAAAGAAGGGATCGAGGTGGCCTACGATGGGCTTGCCCATGGCTTCGTAGACGCGCGGGTGGACTTGGGTGGGGCCGGGTCCGAAGAGCAGGCGGCGTGGCGGTTCTAACGTGAAATGTGAGTGGGACATGAAATTTAAGTTTAGCGCGGAGAGCGGGCGAGGACGTTGCGTTCTTCGGGGAAAAAAGGGACGGCGCCTGATTTCTGGCGGCTGATGGGAGCAACGCCATGGCGGAGGGAGAAATCAGGCTCCGTCCGTTTTTTCAGTAGGTTTCAATGGTTGGCTTGGCGGGCACGGGGGGGCGGAGGCGGAAGTGATACACGAGGGCTCCGGTTACCAGCGTCAGGGCGGCGGCCAGGGAGATTAACGGTTTGAATTCCAGGCCGCGAATGATCATCCAGAGGCCTACCAGGATGAAGATCACGGGGATCAGCGGGTAGGCGAAGCTCACTACGCGAAGCTTCTGCCAGCCTTCGCGGCGGCGGAAAATCATGAGCGATGCCACGCTCATGACGGCGAAAATATTTAGCGTGAAGCCGATGTAGATGGCTAGCTGCGGGAAGGGGGTCAGCGTCATGACCATGGCGCAGACGCCTTGCGCGACGATCGCGGCTACGGGCGTGTGCCACGTGGGATCGACTTTGGCGGCGGAGGCCAGGAAGGCCCGGTTTTTGGCCATGGCGTAGTAGACGCGGGGGCCGATGGTTACCATGGCGTTCACGGTGGACATTAACGACAGAGCCATCAGGGCGGCGAAGATGCCGGCTACCTGGGGGCCGAAGAGGCGGGAGGCGGCGAGGGCTCCTACGGCGGTCTCGCCTTTTAACGTTTCCAAAGGCGCGGCGTAGATGAAAACTACGTTCAAGGCCACGTACAATGTGGCTACTAAAATTGTCCCGGCGGTTAAGGCTAGAGGGAGCGTTCGCGAGGGTTGTTTTAATTCTTCGGCCACGTAAGTGGCGGCGTTCCAGCCGCTGTAGGCGAGATAGATGAAGAACAGGCTGAGGACGAATTGAGTGGGGATGGAGTCGTGGGACGTGCGTACGGCGGGGATCGAAAAGTTGTGCCAGTTGCCGTTGCCGATGGTGAAGGCCAGGAGGATGAAGG
>JALYIB010000091.1 GCA_030775965.1 Acidobacteriota bacterium
ACTTCGAGCAGCGCGAAGATCCAGGTGGAATCGCGAATCCACATAGCGACGGGGGTGTGATCGGCCCAGCGAAAGAATGGCAGGAAAGCGTGAATCATATAATTACTTCATCCCGTAGGCGGTCCAGCGTCCGAAGCCGATGACGCCGAGCCAGCAGATCAGCGAGGCCCAGCCTACCAGCTTGGCTCCGGTGGGCGTGATGCCGGTTGCATCCCAGGTTCGCATGGTGGGGACGTATTTGATTTCGAAGAACAGAGCGTTGGCACCGGCGAGCGTGAGGAAAATTAACTTAATGCGGAAGGTGGGGCTGCGATAGCACTTTTCGGCTTCAGACCAGAAGAGGAGCGCGCCGCTTAGGAACATTGCCCCGAAGCCGGCCAGGTACCAGCGCTTCAGCTTGTGCATGATGTCGGCGGCGGGGATGTGGCGTATGCCGGCGCCTACCAAACGCAGATCGAGCATTACCAGGATGCCTACCGAAACCGCCAATCCCAGGACGTGAACGGTTTCAATCGCGGGGAAAGTCCAGATGGATTCGCGTATGGAAGTGCCGAAATTGGAATCTTGCAGGGCTTGGCAGATTTGGTAAAGGGTCATTGCTGGCTTTGCGACAGGAGGCGAAACTCCATAAGTTTATCATAACTCTTTAGGCGGCAAGAGGAGCGGGTTCCGTATTGTATACTGCGACGAGACTCGGAAAATATTATCGGGGAGATCCAACGAATGAGCGATGTATTGAGCGGCGCGGAATTCAAGAAACAGATGCGCGCGGGCACGCCTAAGCTGGGGCTGTTTGTGAATTCACACAGTCCTACGGTGGTGGAGCAATTGGCGCACAGCGGTTACGATTGGCTGCTGGTCGATTCGCAGCACGGGCCCATGAGTTATGAGACTTTGTCAACGATGCTCGCAGGCATCGCCAGCGGGGGCGCGAAGTCGATGGTGCGCGTGGGCAGTTATCAAGACCGGCCTGGGATTCAGCAGTCGCTCGACACCGGCGCCGACGGGATTTTAGTTCCTTACATTAACACGGCGGAGGAAGCGGTCGCGGCCATTAGCTGCATGCGCTATCCGACGGCGGGTACGCGCTCGGTTTATTTTCCGCAGCGCAGCATGAACAAAGCTGGGTTGCTGGGCTATGCGGGCACGGCCAACGAGAACACCATCAAGGCGCTGCAGGTGGAGACCGCGGATTGCATCAAGAACATCGACGAGATCGCGGCGGTGGCGGGGCTGGACATGCTGTTTCTGGGGCAGAACGATTTGTGCATGTCGATGGGGTTGTATGAGAAATACGAGTTTCCGCACATGTACACTTCGCCCGAGCTCGGAGAGGCCACCAACAAGCTGATTGCGGCGGCGAAGAAGAACAATGTGATTTTGGGGATTTTTTATTCGGCACCTCGAGGGTGGGGGAGTTCCTGGACAAGGGCTTCACGTTTATCAGCGTGGGTAACGATTTGCATCACGTGTTGACGCAGGCGGGGGCTAACGTGAACGACGTGGAGAAGATTGCGAAGGAAAAAGGTAAGTCCTGGAAGCGGCGGGACACGGCGCTTTTCTAAACCGTCGAGCGCGGACGCGCGCGGTATCGTCGTCACATGCAACTGGCGAGGAAGATGGCCCAGATTGGGGTCGAATCGGCCTTCGAGGTGATGGTGAAAGCGCGCGCGCTGGAGGCTACGGGCAAGAGCGTTATTCACCTGGAAATCGGGGAGCCTGATTTTCCTACACCGCGCCATGTAATTGAAGCGGGGAAAAAAGCGCTGGATGAAGGGTGGACCAAGTACGGCCCGACGCAGGGGCTGCCGGAACTGCGGCACGCGATTGCGCGGTACGTTTCGCGGACGCGCGGGATCCCGGTTGGCCGCAAAATGTGTGTGTGGTGCCGGGCGGCAAGCCGATCCTGTATTTCGTGATCATCGCGCTGCTCGAAGAGGGCGATGAGGCGGTTTATCCCGACCCTGGGTTTCCCATTTACGAATCGATGATCCGTTTTCAGGGCGCGAAGCCGGTGCCGATTCCGCTACGCGAGAGCCGCGGATTTTCGCTGGACATCAACGAGCTGAAAGACCGGCTAACGGAGCGCACCAAGCTGGTGATTCTGAATTCGCCGCATAATCCGACGGGCGGGATTATTCCGGCGGGCGATATTCAGCAAATTGGCGCCATGCTGCGCGAGCGGGACATCATGGTGCTGAGCGATGAAATTTACTCGCGAATTACTTATGAAGGCGCGCCTCGCTCGATTGCCAGCGTCGAGGGGATGCTGGACAAGACTGTTATCCTCGACGGGTTCTCTAAAACTTATTCGATGACGGGCTGGCGGCTGGGTTATGGCGTAATGCCGGAGTGGCTGGCGGACGCCGTGGTGAAGCTGATGGTGAACTCGAATTCGTGCACGGCGAGCTTCACGCAGCTCGCGGGGATGGAGGCGGTGGAAGGTCCGCAGGACGCGGTTGACGCGATGGTGGCGGAGTTCAAGCGGCGGCGGGATGCGATCGTCAAGGGCTTGAACGCGATTGCGGGCTTTCGCTGTCCGGCGCCGGCGGGTGCGTTTTACGTCTTCCCAAATGTCGAGGGCACGCGGATGAATTCAAAGGAACTCGCGGACCACCTGCTCTATGAGGGCGGCGTGGCGTGTCTCGACGGCCACTGTTTCGGCGCAGAGGGGCGCGGGTAACTGCGCTTCAGCTACGCCAATTCACTGGAAAATATTCTGGACGCGGTGGAGCGCATCCGCAAGGTATCCGCGAAGTGGACTCGGCTTAGACGGCTCGCCTGAGAGCGTGGTAGAGCACCAGGAAGACTACCGCGCCGACTACGGCTACCATCAGACTGTATAAGTTCAGTCCCGTTACGCCGGCTGCGCCGAAGGTATTGAATAGCCAACCTCCTGCGATGGCGCCGACAACGCCGAGAAGGATATCGAGAAACATGCCTTCCCCTTGTTTGTTGACAATTTTGCTGGCGATGAAGCCAGCAAGTAAACCGAGCACGATCCAGGCGAGAAATGACATTCGTCCCAACTTTCTGCAATTGAAAAAACGGAGCTTCCGACCCAATTGCGAGATCGGGAAAGGCGAGCTAAGCGTTTTTGAGGCGCTTGGCTCCTTGCTCAAGCTTTTTACCGGCCTTGTGGGCCAGTTCCTTGGCGGTATCCGTGGTTTGGTCCGCGGCTTTTCTGGCGACGCGGGCGGCGGCGTCCATTTTTTCCTTGGCTTTGTCTTTCAAATCACTCATGCAATTTCCGTTGCACTTTGGAGGCCTAACTTCATCCGCACGTTTTCAGCCCCTGGGGGAGTGAGAAGGCAGTAGTTTCTACTGGGCTGAATGCGCTATTTGCTCCGGCGAGGGAGCGTGAAATAGAAGGTCGTGCGTAGTGCAGATCGTGACTGGCGGAACAGGCGAGTGATCGAGCCCGGCGTTGTCGCGGTGGAGTTCTTCGTTGGAACGGCGCCGGCGCTCCGGCGATTTTGTCGCGGAGCAGCCCGCGGCGATGCGTTCCGTCACTTCTCCGATTTCTGGTCCTGCGCTTGGGCGGGCTTGGGCCGGAGCTTCGCCGCGGAAGCTTCGATATATACTAGTGACGTTCTTTCGAGGAGGATATCCATGATTGGGAGACGTTCTGCGATGTTCCTGCTGGCGCTGCCGTTGATGGCAGGGTCGGTCCGCATTTACCAGACCAACAGCGCTGGGGATGTGGTGGATATCATCGATCCCGCCACTAATAAGGTGGTGATGCAGATCAAGGATATCGAGGTGCCGCACGGAGTGTCCTTCTCGCCGGATGGGACGCGCGCCTATATTTCGTGCGAGGCGGAGAACACGGTGTGGTTCACCGACACCAAGACCGGCAAGCTGATCGGCAAAGTGCCGTTGAGCGGGCATCCTAACAATATTTCCACGTCCAAGGACGGCAAGCGGCTGTTCGTGGCAATTGCGCAGGCGCCGGGCGCGGTGGACGTGATCGACACGGTAGCGATGAAGAACATCAAGACCATTCCAATCAAGGGCGCGGGGCACAACACTTATGTGTCGCCGGACGGGAAGGTTGTGGTGGCGGGGTCGGTGACGGGCAAGTCCGTCAATGTGATTGACGAGCTGACGCTGGAGCCGCTGTGGACCTTGATGATGGACAAGGGCGTGCGCTGCATGACTTTCGAGAAGGGGACGGATGGCTCGACCGGGCGCTTGTTCGTGCAGCTTTCCGACGTGCATGGGTTCGCGGTGGTGGATATGAATACGCACAAAGAAATTCAGCGGGTGATGCTGCCGAGTGCGCCGGTGCTGGGCGAGACGCATAGCGCGGCTCCGTCGCACGGGATCGGCGTGTCGCCGGACGGCAAGACGCTGTGGGTGAATAGCTCACAGGCGGCGGGGGTGTTTGCGTATTCGATGCCGGATCTGAAGTTGCTAGGCTACGTGCACACGGCTTCGACGCCGGACTGGCTGACGTTTACTCCCGATAGCAAGACCATCTATGTAGCCAACGCGGGGGCGAATTACGTGTCGGCTATCGACATGAAGACCATGAAAGAAGTGAGCCGCATTGCGGTGGGCGAGGTGCCCAAGCGCAACGGCACGGTCATCGTTCCTTAGGCCAGGAATTCGCGGACGCGCCCGGCTAGCTCGGTCACAAGTCCGTCGCCTGCGCGGAGTAGCCGATGGTGGCGCGGTTCTGCGATGGGACGGAGCTGGGCCTCACTTGGCGGAACGGACCCAATTGGCGATGATCTGCCAATCGGGATCGTTCTTATCGTGGAACTGGCGTCCGCCGGAGTGGAACTCTTCGCCGCCGGCTTCGTGGGCCAGGGGTTGCTTGAGAAAGTGGCTGTTGTCGGGGTCGCCGGGTTTCACCAGGCGCGAGACGGTTTCGAAATTTTTGCGGGACTGTTCTTCGGTCCAGAAAGTGGCGCCCTTGTCAATGGGCTCCAAGCGGAAGGCGTTGGTGGCTCCCGCATGACACACGACGCAGCGCGCGTGGGTGGGGCGCTTCTTGACGAAAATGGGTTCGACCTGGGTCTTGAAGGTATCGTAATCGAGCGACTGGGCGGGGGCGGGGAGGGACGCCCCGCAAACCAGCACAAATAGCGACAGCACGGAAAGGCGGTTTTTGCGGGTCATACCGCCGCCCATGATATCAAACGGAGCCGCATCTGTCAGAATCGGCGGGTGCCGCTTGTACTGGCTTCGGCTCATTGGAGCGACGAGGAATTTCTGGAGGCGCTGGGCTGCATTGCAGGGGGAGCCCGTGGAAACCGCATTAGTGAATGTGCGGGCGGGGATTCAGAATTTCGCTGCGCATCACTGGGCGGCTCATCAGTATCACGAGACCATCATCGCGAGAAAAACTTTGCCGAGTTTTTACGCGAGAATGAGGCACGGTTGAGCGGCGGGCTGCTGCACCGGTTTTGGAGTCCTGAGGTGTTGGCGGGGCAAAAGGCGCGTGCGCGGTGGGTGGTGCCGGACCGGCGAGAGTCGCCACCGACATGAAGGTTATTTTGTTCAGAGCGAGCGGGATGGTGGGGCAAGGGGTGCTGGAAACTGCGAACATCAACCAGATGTGAATGCGGCTGCTACCGGTATTTGGTATCGTACCTGATGGGATGAAGGAGGCTACTTTGAAACCATATGCATTCGTTGCGCTGGGATGCCTGAGCGCCGCGGCGTGGGCCGCGGATGTGCCGGAGATTCCCTTCGATTCGGTTCCGAACGTTGTGAAGCTGCCACCGGATATGTATCTGGGAGAGGTTTCGGGGATCGCGCTGAATTCGAAGAAGCACGTTTTTCTTTACAACCGGGGGAACACTAACGGTCCGGCTTACGGAGCGACGGCTTCGCAACTGCTGGAGTTCGGGCCGGACGGGAAGTTCATTCGTGAGATTGGCAAGGGGTTATATGCGTGGTCCTTTGCGCACGATGTTCGGGTCGACAAGGACGATAACATCTGGGCCATCGATAAAGGCTCGGATATGATCATTCGCTTCAATCCGGAGGGGCGCGTGACCATGGTGTTCGGGCGCAAGAAGGAAGCGTCGGATGAAAGTTCGGAACCGTGGAAGCATCCCAATCCACCACTGCCGGCGATTGACGGGCAGTTCCGCCAGCCAACCGATGTGGCCTGGGACACGCAGGGCAATATTTTCATCAGCGACGGTTACATTAATTCGCGGGTGGCGAAGTACGACAAAAACGGGGACTGGGTGAAGTCGTGGGGGACGCCGGGCGCGGGTCCGGGGCAATTTAATACGCCGCATGGGATTGCGAATGACGCGGCGGGCAACATCTATGTAGCCGATCGCGGGAATAAGCGCATTCAGGTTTTCGATCCGGATGGGAAATTTTTGCGGCAGATTACGCTGGATGCTCCAGTGCCTGCCGATGCTAAGCCGTGGATGGGGAACATGCCGACGGCGACTACCAACGCTACGCAATCGGCGGGGGCTCCGTGGACGGTTTGCATTTCGCCGGGGCCTACGCAGTATATTTACACTTCGGACGCGTTTCCGGGGCGGATTTATAAGTTGACGCTGGATGGAAAGCTGGTGGGCGTGCTGGGCAAGGCGGGACGGCAGATGAAGCAGTTCGGATGGATTCATGAGATCGCCTGTCCGTCGGAGAACGAGCTGTGGGTGGCGGAGTTGCTGAACTGGCGGGTGCAGAAGCTAGTGCTGCATCCGGTGAAGGCGGGTTTGTAGCACGGGGCAAATTGGGGACCGTCACGGAATTCGCAAGAACGGCGAAATTCGTAACTGTGTCCGCTTTGCAGGTTAGGGCTTGGCGGCCTTGGCCAGCGGCGGAATCGCTATGGCTTTGGTGGGGCCGCGCTTGGTGACAGCCGCTGCGGCGTAGACGTCTTCCACGGCGGCGCGGAGGATTTCGGCTGCGCTCCAGGCTTGAGCGATGCAGCCGCGCGGAGTGTAGGGATACTCGGCGTCGGCGATTTCGCAGAGGTGGCCCAGGCCGGTAGTGGCGATGTGCTCGGAGAAAGCGGTCAGCCAGGTTTCGGCTTGCTGGCGGGCGGCTTCGCTGCGCTGGTTCACCTTCATGTAAGCCGTGATGAACGGGCCCATCAGCCAGGGCCAGACGGTGCCCAGGTGATAGGCGGTGTCGCGCTCCGTGACGCCGCCTTCATAACGCGCGCGATAGCGGGGGTCATGGCGGGAAAGCGTGCGCAGGCCCAGGGGCGTCAGGAGTTCGGCCTGCACGGTTTCAACTATGCTGCGGGCTTTTTCGGGCGGGAGCATGCCGTGCCGAAGGCTTACCGCGAAGATCTGGTTGGGGCGCAGGGAACCATCGGCGTGGCCGTTTTCGACGACGTCATAGAGACAGCCGGCGGACTCATTCCAGAAACGCTTATTAAAGGCCGCCGAGGCTTCGAGGGCCAACCCGGCGCAGAGAGCTTGCGATGAAGGGTCACCGAAGCGGCGGCCGAATTCTTCCATGATGCAGAGGGCGTTGTACCACAGTGCCTGAATCTCGACGGGCTTGCCGGTGCGGGGCGTAATGACGTAGTCGCCGACCTTGGCGTCCATCCAAGTCAACTGCACGCCCGGCTCGCCGCAAGCTAATAGACCATCGGCGTCGACATGAATGCCGCAGCGGGTGCCGCGCACGTGCCAATCGACGATGTCCTTGAGAACGGGATAGAGCTGCTGGCGCACAAACTTTTCGTCGCCGCTGTAGTGGAGGTAAGCGCGGATGCCTTCGAAGTACCAGAGGGTGGCGTCGGCGGTATTGTATTCGGG
>JALYIB010000092.1 GCA_030775965.1 Acidobacteriota bacterium
CCAGAGAATCGATTCTCTCCTGTCCCGCCCTCTCCACAATGTTTCCAGGACGGCTAGCCCATCGCTTTCGCAACGGGCGCGGATACCACTAAACAACAACGATTAGCCTGCGCAGGCTTGTACTACGAGTTCAGTATGCGCGGGGTTGGTTAGAATCGCGGGGATACGAAATGGGAAGCGATTGAAAACGCCGGGATTGCGGTTGGATCGATAATGGTGTTGGCTTCCATGACGGTGCAGATTTTCGGACTTAAAAATTCTCAGACTACGCGCGCCGCGGAGCGCTTCTTTAAGGAACGGCGGGTGGTGTTTCACTTCGTGGATTTGAAGCGGAAACCGATGGCTCCGGGTGAGATCAAGCGCTTCGTCGACCGCTTCGGCTGGAGCGGGTTGGTGGATAACGAGGGCCACGCCTACAACGACGCCGGCTTGAAATATTTGCGGCTCACGGATGCGGAGCTGTTCCAGCGGATCGAGAAGGCGCCGGGATTGCTGCGGCTGCCGCTGGTCCGCGCGGCGAACCGGCTGAGTATTGGCGCGGATGAGGAAGCCTGGAAGGACATGCTCGCGAGCGTCTCCTAGAATAAGCAGGGGGAGGGCTTATGCCTCGCATGATGCTGCTGGTTTACCTGGGTGCTTCCTTGGGTTTGTGGGCGCAGACGACGGACACGCCCGCTGACGGCTCGGCTCAAGAAATCGCCCTCCTCAAACGGACGGTGGCCGATCAGGAGCGGCGCCTTGCCGCGCTGGAAAGGACGGTGCGATCGATGCAGAGCACTGTTCTGGCCGCGTCGCGGGCGGTGCGGCCCAGCTGGCGAAATGCGGAGGGCTGGACCGCGGTCAAATTAGGGATGTCGCGCGATCAGGTGGTGGAAATACTGGGTGAACCTAAGTCCACGGACATCGTGATCGACCGGCAGACGCTGATCTATAAAGACGCTAGCGAGGCGGTGGGCACTGTTGTTATTGTCGATGACAGGGTGGTGGAAGTTTCTTCTCCGCGGTTACAGATTTTCCTCCCGCCGGCTAAATAGCGGGCACGGGGAATTACGGGATGCCTGGGATTTTGCCGGGATTCGGGCGGCGAGAAGAAGGCGGCGTTGAAGCGGCGGGCGGGTGATCGGTCGAGTTGGCTGCTAGGATGGAATTTCTCCACCATGAAAATCGATGCGAAGGAACGCTTAATTGTTGCGCTGGACGTGCCGGATGTTGCGGCGGCCCGGAAAATGGTGGACGAGCTTGAGGGCGTGGTGGATTTCTTCAAGATCGGGCTCACGCTGCAACTGGCGGAAGGCGTGGAGGAGTTGATTCACTCGCTGATCGCCGGAGGCAAGCGGGTGTTTTTGGATTACAAATATTACGATATCTCGGAGACGCTGAAAAAAGCAGTGGGGCGCGCGGCGAAGCTGGGCGTGGCTTTTCTCACGATTCACGGGTCGAGTGTGCTGATCAAGGCGGCTGTCGAGGGGCGCGGCGACAGCAAGATGAAGCTATTTACGGTTACTGTGCTGACTAGTCTCGACGCGGGCGACATTGCTGAGATGGGATATACGAAGCACACGGTGGAGGAGTTGGTTTTGTTCCGTGCGCGCAAGGCGTTGGAGGCGGGGTGCGATGGCGTGATCGCCTCGGGGCGCGAGGCGGAAAGGATCAAAGCGTTGTCCGGCGGGAAACTGTTGGTGGTAACGCCGGGGATTCGGCCGGAGGGTTATCCAACGGGCGATCAGAAGCGCGCCACTACTCCGCGCGAAGCGGTTACGGCGGGAGCGGACTACTTGGTGATCGGGAGACCGATTACGAATCCGCCGGATGTAACCCCGCGGCAAGCCGCGGAAATGGTGCTGGCCGAAATGCAATCTGCTTTCGACCAGAGGTCTTGAGGAGATCGATATCGTTCGAGAATGCGGAAACAAACCGTTCGGTGGGGGCGGGATGATTCTCCGAGGACCACGCGAGAATCTGTCGCAAGTCGTCGCGGGTTGGGCGTAGAGAATTCGGAAATCCACTGGCGGACGCGCTCACGGACTTCCTCGCTGGAGACGACTTGGCCGTCGTCGGCGGCTTGGATGCCACGCTGGATAGCGGCAGCGGTGAGTTCGTCGACTTCGATCTCAGTTTCGCCGGGGAACTCGGCCATCTCTTCACAATCGCCGAAGTGGATTAGTCGAACTCGCGGCCGGCGTAGAGTTCGCTTACCAGGGCGCGGTGGTTTTCGAGGGCGCGGCTGCGGCGGAGTTTCATGGTGGGGGTTAGTTCGCCGTGTTCGATGGAGAAGTCGCGGTCCAGGATTTTAAATTTGCGGATTTGTTCGAAGGAGGGGAGCTGGCGGTTTACGTTCTTCACGGTGCTGGCGACGATCGACTGGGCGGCGGCGGGATCGCAGGAGACGGTGATGATCGCGGTTACGTAGGGCAGGCGGTCTCCGATCAGCAGGACGTGGTTGATGAGCGGCTCCTTTTTAAACAGGCCTTCGATGCGGGCGGGGTAGATTTTTTTGCCATTGGAGGCGACGATGAGTTCTTTCTTGCGGCCGGTGATGTAGTAGTAGCCTTCGTCATCGCAGGTGGCGATGTCGCCGGTGGCGAGCCAGCCGTCGTGGAGAACGGCAGCGGTGGCGTCGGGGTCTTTGAAATAGCCGGAGAAGTTGACCGCGCTATGAAGCAGCAGTTCACCATCTTCTTCCATGCGGGCTTCGACGCCGGGCAAGAGTTTGCCGATGCTGCCGGGCTTGACGCGGCCAATGGGGTTGACGGAAACGACGCCGCCTTCGGTGAGTCCGTAGCCTTCTAGCAGAGGCATGCCGATGGCTTCGTAGAACTCGGCGAGATGCTTGCTGAGCGGGGCGGCGCCGGAGATGGGGAAGCGCAGGCGGCCGCCCAGCCGTTCGCGGATTTTGTTGAAGATGATTTTGTCGAAGAGCGCGAGAGCGCCGCGGATCCAGGCGGGGACGGGACGGCCGTCGCGTCGTAGCTGGGCGGCGCGGGAGCCCATGCCTAGCGCCAGATAAAACATTTTGCGCAATGGAGCGGGGCGCTTTTTAATTTCAGCCAGGATGCTGGAATACATGCGCTCCCATACGCGCGGGGGCGAGAGAAAAAAAGTCGGGCGGGCGGTGCGGAGTTCGCTGGGGAGTTTCGACAGGCCTTCGGAAAAGCATACGCTGGAGCCGGTGCGGACGGGCATCAGTTCGCCGACGATGCGCTGGGCAATGTGGGCGGAGGGGAGGAAAGCCACGGTGCAATCGTCGGGGGTGAGGGGTAGGACCGCTGGGGTCATGTCGATGTTGATGACTAGCGCGGCGTGCGTGACTAAACCCATCTTGGGTTCGCCGGTGGCGCCGGAGGTCATGTAGAGAACCGCTAGCGCCTGATCGTCGAAGCGGGAGCGGATGCGTTCGAAGGCGGCGGGGTCGGCGGCCAGTTGGCGCTGGCCTTTTTCGATGAGCCGATCGAGGGTGATGGCGCCTTCGGCTTCGCCGGTTAGCAGGATCCACTGGAGAACGGGCTCGGCTCCAGGCGCGGCGCGGAGAGCGGCCTGCAGGCCGTGCATGGCTTTGGGATTTTCCACCATGGCTACGCGGGCCTCGCAGAAACGCAGAGCGTGCGCTTGTTCAGCGTACGGCAGGCTGGTGTAGAGCGCGGCGGCGATGGCGCCGGCGGCCATGACTCCGAGGTCGGCGAAATAAAACTCGGCGCGGGTTTCCGATTGCAGCGCGACCATGTCGCCGATTGTTACGCCGATGGTACTCAGGCCCACGGCGGTCCATTGCACGCGGTCGCGAAATTCGGCCCACGTGTAGATGCGGTACTTGCCGCCGCCGATGGGTTGTTGGAGCGCGGGCTTGGCGGCGTGAGCAGCGGCGGTCTCTTCGAGCATGGTGTAAACGGTCCGCGCGGACATGATGTGATTTTAACGTGCAGCGGGCTAAACCTTGCGGGTCGGTTCTCGTTTAAGAGTCCAGATACGACGAGGAAGTCGTAACAAGAAAGGGACAACTGGACATGAAACGCATAGTGATTAGTGTGATGACGGGTGCGCTGTTGTTGGGTGGCGCGAGTGCCGTGCTGGCGCAGAACGAGGTGAATGAGCGCGAGCGAAATCAGCAGAAGCGAATCGGGGAAGGTGTGGAGAACGGCTCGCTCACGGCGGGTGAAACGGCCCACCTGGAAAAGCAGGAGGCCGGCATTAACAAGGAAGTACGGCAGGATCGTAAGGCGAATGGTGGAAAGTTGACGGCGCAGGAACACCGGCAGGTCAATCGCCAGCAGAATCGTGAGAGCGCTCGAATCTATCGCGATAAGCACAACGGGAAGACGCAGTAAAGCGTAGCAATATTTTTAGGGAGGCGTGGTTCGCGCGCCTCCCTTCCTTTTTTATTTGCGCGCTGTTGGCCGGTGAATCCTATTCGCCAGTGAGAGGAGCGACAGGGAAACGACAGGGAAACGACAGGACATTTCGGGCCGGGCGGCGTCTGATAGTCTAGAAACACCATGAAAACGGCATTTTTGTCTTCATTTTCCGGACGTGCGACGGCGGCTCTGGCGATTTGCGGCGTGTTGAGCTTTACCTCGGTTGGGCTGGCGCAGACCAAGGTCACGTCGGTCGAGGGGATCACGGAATACAGGCTCGACAACGGTTTGGAGGTGCTGCTGTTTCCGGACAACTCAAAGCCGTCGGTGACGGTGAATGTCACTTACCTGGTGGGGTCGCGCTATGAGGGCTATGGCGAGACCGGCATGGCGCATCTGCTCGAGCACATGCTGTTCAAGGGCACGGCCAAGCGTAACGGCATCATGGGTGAGTTGAGCAATCACGGCGCGCAGTTCAACGGGACTACCTCCTACGACCGCACTAACTATTTCGAGACCATGACGGCGACGGACGAGAATCTGCAATGGGCGCTGGAGATGGAAGCCGACCGCATGGTGAATTCGCGGGTCTCGCGCAAGGATCTGGACAGCGAGATGACGGTGGTGCGCAACGAATTCGAACGCGGCGAGAATGAGGCGGGCCGGGTGCTGGAAGAGCGCGTGGTGGCGACGGCGTATTTATGGCACAACTACGGGCGCAGTACGATCGGCGCGCGGTCGGATATCGAAAAGGTGCCGATTGAGAGGCTGCAGGCGTTCTACCGGAATTATTATCAGCCCGATAATGCGGTGCTGGTGGTAGCGGGGAAACTGGACGAGGCGAAAACGCTGGGATGGATCCAGGAAACTTTCGGCGCGATTGCGAAGCCCGAGCGCACGTTGACTGCGACGTATACCGAGGAGCCGGTGCAGGACGGCGAGCGGGATGTCACGCTGCAGAGGGTGGGCGACAACCAGTTGCTGATGATGGCGTATCACGTGCCGGCGGGCTCGGATCCGGATTCGGCGGCGATGGATGTGTTGACGGCGATCCTGGATGAAGCTCCGGCGGGGCGGCTGTATAAGGCGCTGGTGGAATCGAAGAAGGCGATTTCGGTGCGCGGCGAGAACAATCAGTTGCACGATGCGGGGTATTTGCTGTTCTCGGCGGAAGTGCGCAAGGAAGGTTCGCTCGCTGACGTGCGGCAGACCATGCAGAGCGTGCTGGAGGGAATCGTGAAGGAGCCGCCTAATAAGGAAGAAATCGACCGGGTGCTCACGCGGCGCAAAAAAGATTTTGAGTTGCTGTTCAATAATCCGCAGCGGGTGGCGCTGCTGATGAGCGAGTGGGCATCCATGGGCGACTGGCGGTTGATGTTCCTGGACCGCGACCGCACGGAGAAGATTACGCCGGAAGATATCGCACGGGTGGCGAAGCGTTATCTGAAGGATTCGAACCTGACGGTGGGGCGGTTTGTGCCGGTGGATGTGGCTCCGGAGCGGGCCGAGGTGCATCCTCCGCCGGACGTGGCGGCGATGCTCAACAACTACGCGGGGCGCGCGGCGGTGGAGCAGGGGGAGGCGTTCGATCCGACGCCGGCGAACATCGAATCACGCCTTCAACGCGTCACTCTGGCGAACGGGCTGAAGCTGGTCATGCTGCCGAAGAAGACGCGCGGGGGTACGGTGACGGCGTCGCTGGCGCTGCATTACGGCGATGAGAAAAGCGTTTTCGACAAGGGTACGGCGGCGCAATTCGCGGGTGCGATGCTGATGCGCGGCACGCAGAAGCACACGCGGCAGCAGTTGCAGGATGCGCTCGATCAGCTGAAAGCGCAGATGAATGCGAACGCTGGGGATAACGACGCCAACCTGAACGTGACCACGATTCACGCGAGTATTGTCCCCGCGCTGCGTCTGGCGGCGGAAGTTTTGCGGCAGCCGGCGTTTCCGGAGACGGAGTTCGAGACGTTGCGGCAGGCTTCCTTGGGCCGCACGGAGGGGAGCTTGAAAGAGCCGGGGGCGCTGGCTCCGCTGGCGCTGCGGCGGCATTTGATCCGCTATCCGGCGGGCGATCCGCGGGCGGTGACGACGTTTGAGGAAGACATCGCCAACACCAAGAAGTTGACGCTTGCGGAGGTTAAGAAATTCTACAGCGATTTCTTCGGTGCGTCGAACGCGGAGCTGGCGATTGTGGGGGATTTCGATCCGGCGGAAGTTCGTAAAGCGGTGGAGCAGGAATTCGGCGGGTGGAAGAGTCCGGCGCCCTATCGTCTGGTGCTGCGCCAGCGCGATGCGGTGATGCCGGTGGACCAGACGATCGAGACTCCGGACAAAGCTAATGCCGTGTTCATGGCGGGCTTCACGCTGGCGATGAATCAGGACGATGCGGATTATCCGGCGCTGCTGTTTGCCAATCGCATGCTGGGCGGGGATTTGAAAAGCCGCTTGTGGCAGCGTATCCGTGAAAAAGAAGGCTTCAGCTACGGGGTGGGGAGCGCGTTGATCGCGTCCACGCGCTCGCCCTTCGCGCAGTTCATGGTGCAGGCGACGGCGGTTCCGCAGAACATTCTCAAAGTGGAAGACGCGTTCAAGGATGAGATGACAAAGATGCTGAAGGACGGCTTCACGGACATGGAAGTGGCCGCCGCGAAGAAGACTTATCTGGAAGAGCGCATGTTGGGGCGGACGCAGGACGCCGGCCTCGCGCGCACGCTGGCGCAGAACGAGCAGTTTGGCTGGACCATGGCGCGGGACGCGGCTCTGGATAGCAAGATTGCCGCGCTGACTCCTTCGCAGATTCATGCCGCGGCGCGGAAGTATTTAGATCCGGCGGCGATTTCTTACTTCAAGGCGGGGGATTTCAAGAAGGCAGGAACGCCTTAAGCGGCGCGCGCCTATTCCGGATCGCGCGCAACGCGGCGTCAAAGAGCTTATTTGGATTCGGTGCACACCGGGCCCAGCCATTTGGCTGAGAAGGTAGAGTTGACGTTCATGCTGCGGCCGCCGCTGGAGGCGACCATTTCCATCGACCCTTTCGCGCTGCCGGAATCGACCGCGTCCACCCGGAAGGTGCCAGACTGCTTGCCTCCGCCAATTTCGCATTCCATGTGGATTTCCTGGTGCGTGGGCGAGGAGCTAATGACGGTCTGCTTGCAGGATTTCGGCCCTTGGTCCCTGCCGAAGGGTTTCTGGAGATCTTCTTTGGTGACGCAGCTCTTCGAAACGCTGGTGCGAGCGCCTTGCGCGCCACGCGCTTTCATCATGGCTTCCATCTTGGCGCGCTGTTCGGGCGTCAGTTTGTCGAGCATTTCCTGAGAAATGGGGAGCTGGCCGGTCGTTTCGTTGGTCAGCGTGGATTCCCACTGGCCAGTTTTCACGTTCATGGGGGTCATGTCGGCGGCCCAGGCGGCGGTCGAGAAGAGCGCGGCGGCGAGCGAGAGAGTGGTGCGTGCAGTCATGGATTCCTCCGTTTTCTCCCCTATTACATCATTTCGGAGGCGGGTTTGCTGACCGCTTCGTCGCGCTCGACGGCGCCGTCACGGATGTGGATGATGCGGTGGGCGTGCTGCGCGATGTCGTTTTCGTGGGTGACCAAAAGCACCGTGTTGCCGGCTTGGTGGAGGCGGGCGAACAGCGTCATGATTTCGTTTCCGGTGACGGAGTCGAGAGCGCCGGTGGGTTCGTCGGCTAGTAGGAGCGAGGGGTGATTGACCAGGGCGCGGGCGATGGCGACGCGCTGGCGCTGGCCTC
>JALYIB010000093.1 GCA_030775965.1 Acidobacteriota bacterium
AGCCGGTGGCCTGGCCACCGACGGCGAAAAACGCATTCTGGAAATTCAGCCCGCCTCCATCCACCAACGCACGCCCCTGGTGATTGGCAGCCAGCAGGAAGTGGAAGCCTTTACTTCTGTGGGTAAATTTTCTTAACTTTGGCGGGAGGCTTAAACTCAAACGCCGACTCCGGCAGCGGCGGATTCACCTTGATATCCGAGTAATCCACCAGCTCATAGTTCTTCGACGGCTCGCTGAACTTCGCGCGGATCGGATTGCTTTGTCCTTCCGGAATCCACAGCTCGATCTTGGTAATCAGCTTTTGTAATTCCGCCGCCTTCGCCGTCAATTCCAGCCGCGTGGTAGAGACGCCACCGATCTTCTGCGACCCGCCGTCTTTGAAGTCGTAAGACTTCTTCAGTTCCGCCGACGAAGTGCCGAACCCCAACAGCAGAATCTGGTCCATGTTGGTTGCGTATTTACTGGCGTCGTAAATCTCCACCGTGTTGGCCTTGGGATAGTAAATCTGCACCGTCTTGCCCTGGATGAACACGGTCCGCTTTTCCGGCTGCTGAAATTCGATCACGCCCTCGGTGCCGCTCTTGCTCCGCCGCAAGCGCAGCAGGCCATCCATCTCCGACGTCTCGCTCAGCACCGCCGTGAATTGCACGCGCTTCATTTGCGCCGAAAGGGAATGGAAGTCCGCCGCCGCCTGATCCATGCGCGCCAGCAGGTCGGCCAACGGTTCCGCCGGCGCGAGCGTAGCCGCCAGCAGCAGAATGGAGAATGCAGTTTTCACTTATTGTTGCGGAAATGCCAGGTAGCCTTTCAGCTCCTGTTCGGCGTCGTCGTAGATCGGCTCCACCGTCGCAATCGCCGCGTGGGATTTGTACTTCGCATTCACCACCGCGGCCGCGCGCGCCGCCAGCATGTCATCGGGCACGCCCGCCAGTTGCTGCGCTTCAATCCAGTAGCCGCCGCGCACGATCGCCACGCTCGCCGCCTTAGGACGGTCGCGGAAGGAAATATAGTTGGGAGTGACGAAAATAAAAACCAGAATAGCGCCGACAATCACATCGTACTGCCAGCTAGCCCGCCGATATTCCCACAGAATAAAGCGCTTCAGGGCGTTCATGTTTACAGTCTACCGCTTTATCCCTTGAGGTATTGATCGACCGCCGCCGCGGCTTTCCGCCCCTCGGCGATGGCCCACACCACCAGTGACTGCCCGCGCCGCGCATCGCCCGCCGCGAACACCCCCGGTAGCGAAGTCTGCCAGTCCTGCTCATTGGCCGCCACGTTCCCGCGCGCGTCCAGCTTTACGCCCAACTGTTCCACCAGACCTTGTTTCACCGGCCCCGTGAATCCCATCGCCAGCAGCACCAGGTCCACGTCCATCGTGAACTCGGTCCCCGGAATCGGATCGAACTTAGGCGCCGGCGTCACTCGAATCCCGTGCAACTGTTTCACATTTCCGTCGGCATCGCCCGTGAAGTGCGTGGTCGCCACCGCCCACTCGCGCTGCCCGCCCTCTTCGTGCGAGCTCTCCATGCGCAACTGCAGCGGCCACAGCGGCCACGGCGTCGACGGCGCCCGCTCCGCCGGAGGCATCGGCATAATCTCGAATTGATGCACCGACGCCGCCTTCTGCCGATGCGATGTCCCCAGGCAATCCGCGCCGGTGTCGCCGCCGCCAATGATCACCACCCGCTTGCCCGTAGCCAGAATCTGCTCCGGCACCGCGTCCCCGTACCCGCGCTTATTCTGCTGCGGCAGAAAATCCATCGCGAAATGAATGCCCTTCAACTCCCGCCCCGCCACATTCAGGTCGCGCGGATGCTCCGCGCCCATCGCCAGCACAATCGCATTGAAATCCCTGCGTACTTTTTCGAGCGAACCGTTCACGCCAATATGCGCATTGGTTACGAACTCCACGCCTTCCGCCGCCATCTGCTGCAAGCGCCGGTCGATCCAATGCTTCTCCATTTTGAAATCCGGAATGCCGTAGCGCAGCAGCCCGCCGATGCGATCGGCTTTCTCAAACACCGTGACCGAATGCCCCGCGCGCGCCAATTGCTGCGCCGCCGCCAGCCCCGCCGGACCGCTGCCGATCACCGCCACTTTCTTCCCCGTGCGCGTCTCCGGAACCTCCGGCGTGATCCACCCCTGCTCGTATGCGTAATCGATA
>JALYIB010000094.1 GCA_030775965.1 Acidobacteriota bacterium
TGTTGACGCGGATTAATATTTTGTTTGCGGTGGTGGTGGCTTGGAATTTGGTGGCGTTGATTGCGGGGAGTTGGGGGAGGGCGGTTTAGGGGGCTTACCGCAACGGTAGACGTCTGACGCGGATCGAAGTCTCGTCGGCGGATACGGCAGCGCTTACGGTAATCGCTTCTTCACGGATTTCGTAAATCGAGCGGATTAGCTGGGCTTGGCCCTCGGCTGCCACTCGTTCCACTCGCAGGCGGACAACTGAGGGTTCCCCCGCACGTGATAGCGCTAGGTGAACCTGGAAATCGTGGTCGAGTGTGATGCACATCCGGCGTTCTTTTCGCGCGAAATCCAAAATTTCAGGGTCTTCGGCGCGATCCAGACCGACCTCACTGAGGTGTAGGGCGTCCCATCCGGCTAGACGAAGCAATGCGGCTGCGCGTGGGGGCCAAACCATGGTCCAACAGGACTCGGATCACGCGACGCGATTCAGGTCTGATACTTCGTCGTCAACTGAAGCGGCTGCGTAGCGGAGCGCTTGCTGGAGGTCTTCCTCTTCCAAGAAGGGATACTCTTGCAAAATGTCTTCGCGATGGGGATGGGCCGCGAGAAGTTCTAGCACGCGGCGCACGGTGATGCGCAGGCCGCGGATGCACGGCTTGCCGCCGCACTTGGCTGGTTCGACGGTGAGGCGGTCGAAGGTGTTGGCCTGCGCCATGTTTCTAGTGTACTGGAATCTCCAGTCCTGCTCCCCGAGCTTTACCCGTTGCATTGTATGCATCATTCCTACATACTAATGCATATGCGAACGACGCTAAATCTTGACGACACTTTGCTCGAAGAAGCCCGTCGCATCACTGGAATCAAAGAGAAGACCGCCCTGCTGCACCGCGGCCTAGAAGAGCTCATCGCGCGCGAAAGCGCCAGAGCCCTGGCCGCTCTCGGAGGCACCGCGCCCAAACTCCGCCCCATCGCCCGCCGCCGCACAGCGACCGCCGGGGCCCGCCGCTAATCCCGTCATGACGCTGATCGACACTTCCGTCTGGATCGACCATTTTCGTGGCGGCAATCCGCGTTTGCGCGATCTGTTGGAGGCAGGCGAGGTAGCGACGCATCCGATGGTTCTTGGCGAGTTAGCTTGCGGGAACCTGCCGAGACGCGGTCAAACTTTGCGACTACTTGGACGTTTGCCGCGCATCGCGCAGGCGCCGGATCATCTCGTGTTACAGTCGATCGAATCGCGACGGCTGTTTGGCGAGGGCATCGGGTGGATCGACGCGCATTTGCTCACTGCTGCCTTGCTCTCGTCGGTTGGGCTGTGGACGCTTGACCGGCGGCTGGCGAGACTGATTTAACTGACCCTATTGGCGGACAGCTAGGGGATATTGGAGGGTTTCTAGTAGCCAATCCTTATTGGCCTTCACATCTTCGGTGAGGCGGCGGACTAGTTCTTCGCGTTGGTCGAAGAGGCGGTAGCCGGGGCGGGGACGGAGGTAGCCGCGGGCCTGTGGAAACTGCTCGAAGAGTTTTTCTTCGCCGATTTCGGCGGCTTGGGCGGCGTATTGTTTGCGGTTGTCTAGGAGGGCTTTTACTAGGAACGGCATTAGCGTTGAATAATCCGCTTGCATGCTTTCGGTGGCTTGCAGGTAGGTATCCTTGTCTACCTTGCCCCAGGTTACGGCTTCGCCGGGGGGGCAGGAGGAGAGTGATCCGTCGGTTACGGGGGCGCTGACGATTTGCACGTCGAAGTTGTAGCCGCGGACGTTCGGAATGCCTAAAATCTGGCCTAACGCTGGTTCGGGTTGGAGGTTGTAATTTTTGGGGACGCCGCCGCCTAGCATCAGGGTCGCCAGGGCGTTGGGCGGGTTGTCGAACAGGCCCCAGCGGTGGTAGGCGCAGGCTTCGTAAATTTCGGCGTGCAAGTCGAGATTGAACTTGTAGGAATCTATGAGGCCCGCTTCGCGCAGGGCCCAGAGCTTCATCGAATTCAGGAAAATGCTGCCGTCGCCGGGGGCTCCTACGAAGACGGGGATGGCTAGGCGGTGGCACGTCGAGAGCAGGCCGTGGGGGACTTGGTTGGCGCGCTCTTGCTGTGTATAGAAGGCTCCCAGACGGTGGCGGAGTTCGGTGCCGGTCATGGTGACTTGGAACTCGGGTCGGAGGAGGACGGCGGTGAGGAAGCGGTCCTGATCGAGGAGGACGTCTTCATCGAAGGCCATGTCGGTGACGCGAATGGTGCGCTCGTCGCGGAGGGCGGCGTCGTCGCCCCAGATGGGGACTTCGAAGATGGGATCGCGGTGGGCGTCGAGCGAGCGGTGGCCGTCGTGGTAGCAGACGGCGTCGGTGGTGGAGAGATACGCGACCCAGCCGGTTTCGAGCAGCGGGATTAGCCAGGCTTGGTGTTGGCCGGAGACGGTGACGGGTCCGGCAACGGCGATGGTGAGCGGGCAGCCTTGGCCGATGGCGTGGTCGAGGATGGTGTAGATGCGGCGGAGAAAGGCGCCGCCGAAGGCGGGGAAGCAGTGGGTGATGAGGTCGCTCAAGGAGTCGCACTCGTCGACACGTTTTACTTTTACGGGGGGTCTTTTATAGGACGAGCTTGGGG
>JALYIB010000095.1 GCA_030775965.1 Acidobacteriota bacterium
GTCCTAGGATAAAAAGATTGTCCGACGTGAACAATTCCCCCGCCGGATTCTTCTGCAGGTATTGCAAAAGAAGTTGAGTCATTCTCATAACCACCCGGTTATGCCCGACGCGGCGCCTGGTCATCTCGATCAGCTCTCCCTCATCGAGCTCATAACGAAGTTCGTCGGGCTCGATCAGCCGGTCAAACTCCGCCACCGAGATCAGCGTCTTCGTGCTCACTTCCCGAGTATATCGCGCTAAAATAAAAGTGATCCCATGACAAGTCTGAACTCCTTTGGCGCCGCGGGCCAGCTGCAAGTCGGCGGCCGCAGCTATGAAATTTTCCGCCTCGCCGCTCTCGAGAAGGCCGGAGTCAATCTCTCGCGCATTCCCTACTCGATCAAAATTCTTCTGGAAAACCTGCTGCGCTTCGAGGACGGTGCCACCGTCAAGCGCTCCGACATCGAATATGTCGCCAAGTGGGACACCAATGCCGATGCCTGCGAGATCAACTTCCGTCCCGCGCGCGTGGTCTTGCAGGATTTCACGGGCGTTCCCTGCGTCGTCGATCTCGCGGCCATGCGCGATGCCCTGAAGAAGATAGGCGCCGACCCTAAGAAAGCCAACCCGTCGGTCCCCGTCGATCTGGTCATCGATCACTCCGTGCAGGTCGACCACTACGGCACCAACGACGCGTTTCAGTTAAATGCGCTGCTCGAATTCCAGCGCAATCAGGAGCGCTACACATTCCTGCGTTGGGGCCAGTCCGCGTTCCAGAATTTCCGCGCCGTGCCGCCCGACACCGGCATCGTGCACCAGGTGAATCTTGAATACCTCGCGCCGGTGGTGATGACCATGGACGGCGCCGCGTATCCCGACACCGTTGTGGGCACCGATTCGCACACCACCATGATCAACGGCCTGGGCGTAGTCGGCTGGGGCGTCGGAGGCATTGAAGCCGAAGCCTGCATGCTCGGCCAGCCCGCCACCATGCTGCTCCCGCAAGTGGTCGGCTTCAAGATGACAGGCAAGTTGCCTGAAGGGGCAACCGCGACGGATCTCGTCCTCACCGTCACGCAGATGCTGCGCAAGAAAGGCGTCGTCGGCAAGTTTGTCGAGTTCTACGGCGACGGCCTCAATGCCCTGAGCCTCGCCGACCGCGCCACCATTTCCAACATGGCCCCCGAATACGGCGCCACCATCGGCGTGTTCCCCATCGACGAAGCGTCGCTCGAATATCTGCGCCTGACCAACCGCCCCGCCGAGCAAGTCGCGCTCGTCGAAGCCTACGCGAAAGAACAAGGACTCTTCCGCATTGCCGGCGCCCCCGACCCCGTTTTCACCGATACCCTTTCCCTCGATCTCGCCGCCGTGGTCCCGTCCCTAGCCGGGCCCAAGCGCCCGCAGGATCGCATCAACCTGCCCGACGTGAAAAAGAATTTCCTCGATGGCCTCGGCGCCGCACCCAAAACCGCCAGCATCAAAATGAACGGCAGCGGCGCGACCATCCAAGACGGCAGCGTCGTCATTGCCGCCATCACCAGTTGCACCAACACCTCCAATCCATCGGTGCTGGTAGCCGCCGGCCTGGTCGCGAAAAAAGCCGTCGAGCGCGGCCTCACCTCCAAGCCCTGGGTAAAAACCAGCCTCGCCCCCGGCTCTAAAGTCGTCATGGATTACCTCAGCGAAGCCGGCCTGCTGCCCGCGCTCGAAGCCTTGAAGTTCAACCTGGTCGGCTACGGCTGCACCACCTGCATCGGCAACAGCGGACCGCTGCCCGAAGAAGTCGCCGCCGGTGTAAACTCCGGAAAACTAACGGTGGCCGCCGTGCTCTCCGGCAACCGTAACTTCGAAGGCCGCGTGAACCCGCTTGTGAAAGCCAACTATCTCGCCTCGCCCCCGTTGGTGGTCGCCTACGCCATTGCCGGACGCGTCGACCTGGACCTCACCCACGAACCCCTCGGCCAGGACCCCTCCGGCCAAGACGTTTTCCTGCGCGACATCTGGCCCACCAATCAGGAAGTGCAAGCCGCCGTAAAGAAAAGCGTCCACCGCGAAATGTTCGCGAAACAGTACGCCGAAGTTTTTGAAGGCGACGCCAGTTGGCGCGGCATGAAAGTCCCGCAAGGCGATCTTTACAAGTGGGACGACGCCTCCACCTACATCAAACGCGCCCCCTACTTCGACGCCATGGTCGACCCCAAGACTTTCGTGAAAGACATGCAAGGCCTGCGCGCGCTGGCCTTGCTGGGCGATTCCGTCACCACCGATCACATTTCCCCCGCCGGCAACATCGCCAAAGACAGCCCCGCCGCGCAGTACCTCATGTCGCTCGGCGTCAAGCCCGCGGACTTCAACTCCTACGGCGCCCGCCGCGGCAACCACGAAGTCATGGTGCGCGGAACTTTCGCCAACATCCGCCTGCGCAATCAAATGGCCCCGGCACCGAAGGCGGCTGGACCCGCCACGTCCCCTCCGGCGAACAGATGTCGATCTACGACGCCTCCGTGCGCTACCAAAAAGAAGGCACGCCGCTGTTCGTCATCGCCGGCAAGGAATACGGCACCGGCTCCTCGCGCGATTGGGCCGCCAAAGGCACGCTGCTCCTCGGCGTGAAGGCCGTGATCGCCGAAAGCTTTGAGCGCATCCATCGCTCGAACTTAGTCGGCATGGGCGTGCTCCCCTTGCAATTCGCCGAAGGCGACACCCGCGAATCGCTAGGATTGACCGGCCAGGAATCCTTTTCCATCGAAGGAATTCCCGCCGCCGTCGATTCCGCCGGCAAGTCTCGCGCCAGGATTATCGCGGCGCTGAACGGCACCACCAAAACCTTCGCAGCCATTGTCCGCATCGACACCCCGCAGGAAGCCGAATACTATCGCAGCGGTGGAATTCTGCCCTACGTGCTGCGCCAGTTGGCCGGACGCCCCGCCACGGTTTAAGAACGCGAAGCCGTGCGCGCCTCAATGGCCTCCAACACGCGCTCGAGTTCCGGTTCTTCCAGCGGACGCCCCAACAAGTAGCCGCCGCTTTCCTGCAAACTCGCGGCCAGATCCGCATCGTAACCGTCGCTGACCAGCACGAAAGTCGGGATCAGCTCGCGCAGCCGTTCCTGAAAGTCGCTCCACTTCGCGCCCCCCGGCCGCAGCGCCCACACCACGCCATCGAAGCGCAGACGATGCGCCAAGTCGCCCGCTTCCTCCGGCCGCGCCGGTACCACGCGATGCCCGTGCGCCGCAAGCAATCCCAGAAGCTGGCGCTGCGCCCCTAGATCCGCATCCACCAGCATCAGCGTGAGCACCTGGCGCGCAGTCACCGGAGCGCTGCGCACCGGCCGCGGATCGACGCCCGGCGCCAGCGGCAGATCCACCTCGAAACTCCTCCCCCCGCTCTCGCTCCGCGCCCGCAACTGGCCGCCATGATTCTGCACGATCGCACGGCACACTTCTATATTCGACTCCACCGCCGCCGCGTCGGCGCCATCGTCCGGATAATGAATTTCCACCACCACGCGCCCTGCCAGCAGGCTGCTTGAAATCTCCAACGTTTTCGCCGGCGAGCGCGCCGCCGCTTGCTCCGCCGCTACCAGCAGATTCAGAAACACTTCCTCGATCTGCCCCTGCACGCCCAACACCAGCGCCGGTTCCGGCGACAAATGATTCTGCACGCGCAAGCCCAGCGTCTTCCATTCGGGCGCGCGAAACTGGAGCAGGCCGCTGCCGAGCGCGTTCACATCCACCAGCCGCGCAGCCGTCTCGGCGGGCCGCGCGAACGACACCAGCCGCGACACAATCTCCGCCGCGCGCCGTGCTTCCGCCGTAAGCTGCTTCAACCCGCGCTCGATTTGGGAACTCCCATCGGCGCCGCTCAATGACGACGCCAGCTCCTGGATCCGTTCCAGCGGCGCGCGCAGATCGCTGGCGACGCCCGAGATCAACTGCCCCGTGGCCGCCAACTTTTCGCTGCGAAACAACTGCTCGCGCACCGCCTGCTGCTCCTCCAATTTCAAAGACGCCGCCACCTGATTCGCCAGATGATGCAGCGTCGCCCGCTCCTCCGGCGTGAAGAATCCGGGGCGCCGCGCGCGGCCCACTTCGATGACGCCCAACACATCCTGCTGCGCCAACAGCGGCGCGAATATAGCCGACCGCAACATCCCCGATTTCCATCCGCCGTTCACCAGCGGATGGCGCCGCACGTCGGGTATGTTCATTGGCGCCCGCATCTGAAAACACTTCACCGCTCCCGCCGCCAGCCCTTCGGCCGAGCCCTCCAGCGGAAACGCCACCGGCGCCGGATCGGCCGCCGTGGGAACCGATTTGAGCGATGCCGTGCGCCGGTCCCACAAGTACAAACGGACCGTGCTCGCCTGCAAAATAGAAGGCAGCGATTCCGCCAGCCGTTCCGCGATTTCAGCGGCCGTCGGCGCCGCGAAAATTTGTTCGTTCAGCGCGTAGAACGCGCGCATCGACCGCCGCTGGGCGTCGAGCTGCTGCGTCCGCGCCCACCAAATCCCCACCCCCAGCGCGACCACCACCAGCAGCACAGCCCAGAAATACGGCGGCAGCACCATGCTTTAGACAGCCCTCTGCGCCGCGAGCCAGCCATCTAATTGCGGATCCAGAAAATTCGCAACCGAAAACACAACGCCGTCGAGAGTCCACGAATGCGTCCGCACCCCCACCACTCGCATCCCCGCCGCCAAGGCCGCGGCCACGCCCACCGGGGAATCTTCGAACACAATACAATCCTCCGGCGCAATTTTGAGCAGCTCCGCCGCGCGCAAATAGACGTCCGCAGCCGGCTTCGGCCGCGCCACTTCTGATCCATCCACAATCACGTCGAAATAGCGCCGCAGCCCCGCCCCGTCCAGCGTGAAATCGATGTTCGCCCGCTCCCCGTTGGTCGCCAGCCCAATGGGCGCGCCCTCCACCCGATCCAGCCACTCCGCGATCCCTGCCACTAGATTTTCCCGCAGCCGTCCGTGCAGCATCTCGCGAAACACCCGCTCCTTGGCCGCGCCATGCGCCAGCACCGCGTCGTGGTCCATGCTCGCGCCCAAAAAATCGCGCACGATGTCATCGTTGCGCCGCCCCTGCATGCGCTCGGGAATATCGCCGCCGTCGAATCCCAAAGTTTCCAAATACCGCCGCCACGCCAATTCGTGCACCGGCATGGAATCGACAATCACCCCGTCCAGATCGAAAATCAAGGCCAGCCCCGCCGCTACCCGCAGCTTCGCCTGAGCGGCTGTTTTAGACATTCTGGCCGAATCATAACATGCGGTAGAATCAGCGGGCATGAAACCGAAAACAGCCCGCCGTTTTGTGATCTCCGGCCGCGTGCAAGGCGTGGGCTTCCGGGCTTTCGCGCAGCTCGCCGCGCGCGAGTTGGCAGTCACCGGCTGGGCACAAAACCTCGAAAACGGCGATGTCGAAGTCCACGCCAACGGCGCCCCGCAACGTCTTGACGCCTTCGAAGCGCGCCTCCGCCAAGGCCCCCGCTGGAGTGAAGTGCGGTCAGTGACGATAGGAGAAGTAGAAGCCTCGGACGCCTCCGGCTTCTACATTCGCTAATCTGGAGATTCATGATTGTCACTGTCCAGCAACACATCCAACAGCAGCAGCAGGCCATCGGTGGAAGGGGCACGTTTTCCTGGCTGCTATCCGGCATAACGCTAGCCACCAAAATGATTCAGGCGCGCATTCGCCGCGCGGCTCTGCTCGATGCGCTCGGCTCCGCCGGCGACGTGAACGTGCAAGGCGAAGTGCAGCAGAAGCTGGATGTCTACGCCAATCAAGCCTTGCTGGAATCGCTGGCCGGACGCGACGGCGCCGCCATGCTGGTCTCCGAAGAAAACGAAGAGCCTGTCGTTTTCGACTGCGCCCCCGGCACCGGCCGCTACATCGTCGTGTTCGATCCGCTCGACGGTTCCTCCAACATCGACGTGAACATGAGCGTCGGCACCATCTTTTCCATCCTCCGCCGCCCCGATGGTTTCGAAGACGATCACGCCGGCGCCGCGCTCCAGCCCGGCTATAAACAGGTGGCCGCCGGCTACGTCGTCTACGGCTCCTCGACGATCTTCGTCTACACCGCGGGCCGCGGTGTCTTCGGCTTCACGCTCGATCCCGGCATCGGAGCCTACGTGCTCTGCAACGGCCACATGCAAATGCCCAAGTGCGGCCAATACTATTCCGTGAACGAAGCCAACGCCGAAGCCTTCCCCCCGCACTATCAGGATTACTTGGCACGCCTGCGCCGCGGCGAGCTAGGGCGCGAATACAGCTCGCGCTACGCCGGATCGCTGGTAGCGGATTTCCACCGCACGCTTCTCAAAGGCGGCGTGTTCCTGTATCCGCCCACCAAAAGCCACCCCACCGGCAAGCTGCGCCTGATGTATGAAGCCAACCCGCTCGCGTTCATCACCGA
>JALYIB010000096.1 GCA_030775965.1 Acidobacteriota bacterium
GGCGGCGCTCACGTTGGGATAGGCGTAGAAAGCGCCCTGCGGCATTTGCGCGGTGACGCCGGGCATGGCGCGCAGGCGGGCGATCACGTAGTCGCGCCGCTTCTTGTATTCGGCGAGCATGATGCCCACCGATTCCTGCGGACCGCGCAGCGCTTCGATCGCGCCCTTCTGCGCGAACGACGTCGGGTTGGATGTGGCATGGCTTTGCAGCTTCGCGATTCCGCCCACCACCGGCGCGGGGCCCAGCACGAAGCCGATACGCCAGCCGGTCATCGCATAAGTTTTCGAGAGCGATCCGGCCACCAGCACTGTGTCCTTCACCCCCGGGATCGCCGCCAGCGACTGCGCCTCGCCGTCGTATAGGAAGCGGTGATAGCACTCGTCGGTCATCACCCAGATGCCGCGGGCTTTCGCGGTGGCGATGATGCGCTCCATCTCGCCGCGATCGAAAATCGCGCCGCTGGGGTTCGACGGCGAGTTGAGGATGATCATCTTGGTCTTGGGCGTGATGGCGCGCTCCACCATGGCGGCGGTGAGCGAGAAGCCTTCCTGCTCGTTGGTGTTGACGAACACGCACTTGCCGCCGGCGTAGTTGACCACATCTTTATAGGTCACCCAGTAAGGCACCGGAATGATGACTTCATCGCCGGGATCGACCAGCGCCTGCGTCAGATTGAAAACCGCGTGCTTGCCGCCTACCGTGACGATGCATTCCTTGGTGTTGTAGGAAGTGCCGTAGTCGGACTTATGGCTATCGCAAATGGTCTGCTTCAGCTCCTCGGTGCCGCCGGTATTGGTGTACTTGGTGAAGTTCTTCTCGATGGCCTCGATGCCGGCGCGCTTAATGTTTTCGGGCGTCGGAAAATCCGGCTCCCCGGCTCCGAAGTCGACCACATCGTTGCCTTCGCGGCGCAAACGGTCGGCGTCGGCGGCCACCTTCATGGTGGACGAAACGCTGATGAGCGAAATTCTGTCGGCTAGTGCTTGGGTTGTTGGCATGGTTCTCCTGCTCCTTCTAATATCTCATTTGACACGGGTCATTTTGCAACGCGGCTCTTGAGGCGCTCTTCAATCAGCGGCGGCACCAGTCCGGAAACGTTTCCGCCCAGCGATGCCACTTCCTTCACCAGTTGCGAACTGACAAAAGAGTACGCCTCGGCCGCCATTAAAAAGACCGTCTCGACGCCCGGGCTCAGCAATCGGTTCATGTGCGCGATCTGCAATTCGTATTCGTAATCCGATATCGCGCGAATGCCGCGCAAAATAAAATTCGCTCCGCGCGCCGCCACGTAATCGACGAGCAGCCCGTGAAAGCTGCCCACCTCGACGTTGGGATACGGCTTAACCACCTCAGTCAACATCTCGACGCGCTCTTCCACCGTGAACAGGCTCTGCTTGCGCTGGTTCTGTAGCACGGCGACGATCAGGCGGTCGGCCAGCTTGCTGCCGCGCGAAATCAGGTCCAGGTGTCCGTTGGTGATCGGATCGAACGAGCCCGGATAGATGGCGACGATTCTTGACGGCGGCAGCGCGGCCAAACGCTCTCCTTCAGATGGTGGGATTAACTTCAATTCTAGCAAAGCGATTATCGACGCGAAGCTACGCCACCCGGTCCATCGCCAAGAACTCCTGGATATGGGGATGCTCGGATTTCTCCAGGTCCGCCACTGGCCCAAAGTAGATCGCCTTGCCCTCGTGCAGCACCGCCACTGTGTCCGCCACTTTACGCATCAATTCCAGATCGTGCGTGACCACCACGCCTGTCAATTTCAACTGCCGCTTCAGCCGCAGCATCAAGTTGCCCACGTGGTCGCTCATGATGGGGTCCACCATGGTGGTGGGTTCGTCGTAGAGAATACACTCCGGCTGCGCGGCCAGAGCCCGCGCGATGGCCACCGCCCGCCGATGCCCGGTTGAAAGCTCACCGGGGTAAATGTCGCGGACCTCCAGCAGGTCCACCATCGAGAGCAGTCCGTTCACCACATCCTCTTTATTGTGCGGCGTGTAATCGTCGCGCAACTCCAGCGAAAAAAGAATGTTCTCACCCACGGTGAGCGAATCGAACAGCGCGCCGGACTGAAACACCATGGTGACTTTCTTGCGAATCGCCCGCAGTTCGGCCTCGGTGAAGTCGGTAATGTCCTGATAGGAAACGATCACCCGCCCCGCGTCCGGCTTCAGAAAACCCATAATGTGCCCCAGGCTCACGGACTTACCGACGCCGCTCCGTCCGATGATGGCCAGCGTCTGTCCGGCGTCAACATAGAAATTGACGTCGACTAAAACCGGGTAGTCGAACGTCTTATATACATTGCGGAATTCAATATAGTGGTCGCTCATCGTGCGCCCCATTCCACGGGTGTGTTCACGTTTTCAAGGATGCCAGCGTCCGCAACCGGGAACGATTGGGATTTGAGGATTTCTAGTAAATCATGCATTTTGAAGCGTTTATGTTCAATAGCGGAGGCCACGGCGCCCTCGGAGCGGCGGTGGTAAACGGCGCACAGGGGGTGCAATCCGGACTCCGTCTGGGGGACCAGGCAGGTACTTCCCGACTGCCGCGCGGCGTCCAGCAGTTCGCGCAGGAACTCGGCCGTGAGCCCCGGCATGTCGCAGGCGACCAGAAGATTCCAATCGGCGCGCGTCGCTTTCAAGGCAGAGTACAAGCCTCCGATAGGCCCACAGTCCTCTATCAAATCCGCCGCCACCGGCAGGCCCAGATGCCGATAGCGATGGGGAGCGCCAATCAACGTCACGCTGCCGGCGGCGGCGCGGACCCGTTGGGCAGTGCGCTCGACCAGCAGCGACCCCTCGATCGGGAGCAAGGCCTTGTCGCGTCCCATGCGCGAGCTGCGGCCGCCGGTGAGGACGAATCCCGCGCTGGTCTCCATGAGAAGATGGTAGCAATGCGCCGCCGTGAAAACAGGGCCTCTTTTTTATCAAACAAAAAGGTGTATATTTGTTGTTTAGCGATTGCTATGCTGGCCGCCTCCCCCATGCGCGCAGCGGATGCCTCGGCGACGTCGTCTCTATTGACGCGAGCGGACGCAGGAAAGGTGTCGGTGGTGCGCGTTGACCGCCGCACCGGTAAACTCGTCCGCACGATTTCGGGCGGCGATTCCAATCTGAAGCTGACGCCGGTAGCGCCTCCGCCCGCCCATATCCAAGAGCTGGTCGAAAAGAGCGCCCGGGCTCACAATATCGATCCGCTGCTGGTGCAGTCCGTCATCCAGGTGGAAAGCAATTACAATCACTTCGCCGTTTCACCCAAAGGCGCCGAGGGCTTGATGCAGTTGATGCCCGGCACGGCGCGCATGCTGGGCGTGAGCAACAGCTTCGACCCCGCCGAGAACATCGAAGCGGGTGTAAAATACCTACGGTATTTACAAAGCCTGTATCAAGACGACCGGCTGGCGCTGGCTGCCTATAACGCCGGGCCGAAGGCCGTGGATAAGTACAAAGGAACGCCGCCGTTCCCGGAAACGCAGGATTACGTGAACCAAGTGGGCCAGCGCTACCAAACGGCGAAGCATAACGAAGCGCTGAAAAGCGCGGCGCAGCCGGCCGCCCCGGCGCCTCGGGAAGAAGTGCAGGCTCCTGCTGAAGAGCAGCGTCCTCAAGTAGAGCGAATCATCGACCTAAATGCCAGACCGGTTCCTAGAATCGCGCAAGAATAGCTCAGGAATTCGCGCGGCGACCCTCGTCGCTGGCGCGTTCCTGGCAGTGGGCGTGTGCTCCAGCGCCGCAGCGCCCGATTCAGCCAAGGTAACCGCGGTTCGCTTCTGGTCGCTGGGCGATGTCACGCGCATCGCCATCGAAGTTTCCTCGGACTTCACCTTTAAATACAGCCAACTCAACAACCCGGAGCGCATGTTCTTCGACATTCACGGGGCCCGTCCACAGATCGCCGGCAAGGGTCTGCACACCATCGCGGTGGGCGACGCCCTGGTGCAACAGATTCGCGTGGCCGAAACTCAGCCTGAAGTGACCCGCGTCGTGATCGATCTGGTGCAGGTGGCATCGGTTACTACGTCGCAACTTTCGAGTCCCAACCGGTTAGTGCTGGAACTACGGTCAAAAGATACGCCGCTGCCCCCCACGCGGCCGAGCGTTAGCGGCGGCAGGGACCTTACGGCGCCGGCGGATCGGGAAGAGTCCAGTGTCTCCTCGGTCGCAGCGAAGCCCGAATCGCGTAAGTTCGAGCCTCCACCGGCGCAACCGAAGTGGGCTGCGACGGATGCGCCATTGGCGCCCGAAGTCGAAGCACCCACGAAAATCGCCGTTCTCTCGAAACCCACGCGCTTGCCTGCACTGCCGTCGACGATGCCGCGTGAGCTGCCCCCGCCTCCAGAGGCGATTCTGAGCAGCCGGGCTGCACCGGCGGCCACTACATTCGCGCTCAAGGAACCGTCTTCTATAAAAGTACCCGCTCCGGCCAAGCGCGGCGACCGTTCGTTGATCCGCGCATTGGGCTTGAAGCTGGATCGCGTGGTGATCGACGCGGGTCACGGCGGAAATGACGTCGGCACGCATGGGCCTTCTGGATATTACGAAAAAGATCTGACGCTCGACGTGGCGCAGCGCCTGGGCGCGCTGATTGAAGAGCGCCTGGGCAGCGACGTGATTTACACCCGCTCCGACGATACCTACGTGGGTCTGGAAGAGCGCACCCGCATCG
>JALYIB010000097.1 GCA_030775965.1 Acidobacteriota bacterium
GGTGAAGGCTGCATCGGAGATTGCCGCAATGGTGCTTAGCGAGAAGCGCGCGTTGTTCAATGTCGCTTATCCCCCTAGTTCCTCCTGAATCGGGGTCAAAATCCCAGCACCATGACGCTGCGCGGGCGAAGCGGCCAGAATAGGATTGGCAATTTCTGATGCTGGCTTGGTGATATCGATAGGCGTGGTATCCTAAGCGCAGTTAAGAGTAAGAGGTTTTAGACTTTGTTTAGACCTTGAGCAGGGATGGGACGCGCCTGGGAACGGCCCTGCCGGGCAATTCAGCAGATAGCATTTGGGCGATGCATTAGAACGGTCAGTTTCCACTAGAGGTGCTTGCGGGAGCAATCTCGTAAGGTGCAAGTCCCCTCCTCCGCAACATTGTTTCTCCCGTCGTTTCAGGGGTTAGCAGTTCCACAATAAATCGCCCGTCCTGGAGGATTCAATTGAAGACACAGCATAGCGCCTTCGCGGCGGCCTTTCTCGCGTGGAGTCTGTTGGCGGCAAAAACTGCCTCCGCCGTAACCCTGGTATTTGCTCTCTCGGGCAGCCTTTCGGGAACCATCGGCAACACCACTCTCAACGGAAACACCTTCCAATTCACCATCACACGCGATACCAGCAACGGACAATTCTCCGCCGCCACCGCCACCTCGCTGGCGATTTCAGGGGTGGGCGCGGGCTCCTTTAGCGATGTCATGAATTTCAGTTGCACCAGCGGGACGGGCAGCTTCATTCAAGACATCGGCTTCCCTTTCACCGTAGTCGCATTCTCCGGGTCAGGGTTGAGCGGCTGGAATTGTTTGAGCTCCCTGGCGCCGGTTGCGGTAACCCAGAGCAATCCCAGCAGTTGGACCTCGACCCGCACCAGCCTGGGGAACTTAACGGTGACGGGGATGACGAATTTGAGCTTCACCGCCACCACTCCGGATGGACTGTCGATTTCCACCAACCCCACGCTCCCGGCCGGGGCCGCCGGCACATTTTATTCGCAGACGCTGAAGGCAACCGGGGGCAGTCCGCCTTACGCCTGGACTTTGCTTTCTGGTGCGTTGCCGCAGGGCTTGTCGTTTTCGAGTTCCGGAACCATCACCGGCACGCCTACATCCTCGGGCACGATAAGCTTCACCGTGCAGGTGACGGATTCCACGTCCACCCGCGTAACACAGACCTTCAGCATTACCATAGGCAGTTCGTTGACGTTCAGCAGTGCCTTCCGGATTCCGCAGATCGTCGACGGAGCGGGCTGGGTCACGCGGATTTCGATCATCAACACCGATCGAGTGCCAGTCACCTACACTTTCCGCTTCTGGGGCGACAACGGCGCCGCCATGCCGTTTCCGATTGTGAACCAAGCGCCGGGAGTTTTGTCCGGCACCCTGGCGCCGGGAGCGTCGTTCTTCGCGCAGAGCGCCGGTACGTCTACCTCTCTGATGCAGGGCTGGGCGGAGATCGCCACCAGCGGGCAGATTGGCCTGACGTCTATTTTCCAATTCAGCATCGGAAGCCCGCGAGACTCGCAAGGGTCGTCGATTGCATCATTTTCCGGCAGCAGTTTCCTGATGCCGTTCGATGACACGCAAGGCAACGTGACGGCTGTTGCGATTGCCAATGCCAACGCCACGCAGCCGCTTACGGTGACGATGAACTACGTGACGGACGGGGGTGCGCAATCCAGCTCTTCCGTCGTGCTCCAGCCCCACGCCCACCAGGCTTTTGTTGTCACCGCCAATAACCCGCTGGTGGCGGGCTTACGAGGAGCCATCCAGTTCAGCGCCCCCACGCCGGACATCGCAGTGATGGGCTTGGAGTTCACCGCTGCCGGCGCCTTCACCTCGCTCGGAGCCTTCCAGTAAGCCCCTTCCCCTCGTTCCGTTTCACGCCGGCGAATGATAAGATCGTTGGCGATGAAATCGGGATTGAGTGCCGCGGCAATATGTCTCGGGTTGCTGTGCGCGGCGCTGCCGGTGGGTGCACGCCTTGGCGTGGACATAGGTCACAATGCTCTTCAGGACAAGGGCTTCTTGTCGTCGCATGCAGCGTCAAAGGAGTGATGCGCCCCCAAAAACGAGTATTCCCAGCAGTGATCTTAGGAGGCAGAACATGAAGGCGGTTGTGCTGGCGCTTCTCTCTCTCGCGCTGATAACTCCCTTGCACGCGCAGTGGTTGAACCATCCCACGCCCGGTATTCCGCGCACGGCTGGCGGTAAGCCTAACCTCGCGGCCCCCACGCCGCGCACCGCCGGCGGTAAACCTGATCTCACGGGGGTCTGGAACAGAGTTTCGCCAAAGTATGGCGCCAATATCGCGGCGGATCTGAAGCCCGAAGACGTGCAGCCGTGGGCGCAAACTCTGGTCGGGCAGCGCAAGGAAAATTTAGGCAGGGATCACATGACCGTGCACTGCCTGCCGCTGGGTCCGGGATACAGCACAGCGCAGCGGTATGTGAAGATCGTGCAAACTCCCACCCTCATCGTGATGCTGGACGAGGACCTGACCTATCGGCAGATTTACCTTGATGGCCGCCCGCTGGAGAAAGACCCGCAGCCGGCTTGGATGGGCTATTCGGTGGGGCATTGGGACGGAGACACCTTGGTGGTCGAGAGCTCCGGGTTCAACGACAAGACCTGGCTTGACACCGATGGCCATCCGCACACGGAAGCCCTGCGTACCACGGAGCGTTACCGGCGCACCGACTTCGGTCACCTGGAAATGGAATCGACGATCCAGGACCCCAAGGTATACGCCAAACCCTTCAAGGTGACCGTCAGCTCGCTGCTTGCGCCCGACACCGAATTGCTCGAAGCCGTCTGTAATGAGAACAACAAGAATCTGGAGCATTGGGTAGGCAAGGCTTCCGACGACGAGAAATCAGAAGTGAAGGTCGCGCGAGAAACGTTGGTGACATACGCCGGCACTTATGTCGAGCAGCCAAGACTGTGGCGCACGGTAGCGCGGACGATCGTGATCACCGCCGATGGCGACGCGCTCTTTGGCGACCTCGACGGCAGGGGAAAAGTACAACTCCACCCAACGTCGGCCAGCAACTTCGTGGGCATACAGGGCGGAGTCGAGTTCGTAGTCAAAGACCAGCAGGCCGCGCCCACGGATTTGTTCGTGAAGCATGTCTCCGGCAATTACAGATTTGCACGCACAAAGTGAGGAAGACCCGGGGGCGCGCGAAACCTAGTGGGCAAGTAGAAGATCACGTTTCCAGGAATCCCAGGAACGCTCGTAGTCGATCGCGGCTTTTTTCGACTCTTCGGAATCCAGATAATTCACCTTGCCGCCGAGTTGCAGCGCCTGCATCTGTAGCCGCGCGTTGAGATTCAGATAATAAGATCTCCCCACCACGATGTGCAGCGAAGGCGCCACAATCGCCGCACCGTGTCCGCGCATCAGAACGGCGGATTTGCCTTCGAGCGTCTGCGCGAGAGCGCGGCCCAGTTGCGGCGTGCGAATCAGCATGTCGGTCTCGCCGCCGGCGGTGCGAATTTCAAAAACCGGCACCCCTGCGCCGATGAACGATCCCATGTGATGCATGGGCTGCAGCGGCACGGATGTGTTCGCGAAAGGGATGACTTCCGAACAGTGGCAGTGCACCACCGCCATGACGTCGGAACGCGCTTTATAAATCTCACCGTGAATGAAGCGCTCGGTGTATCCGGTGGCAGAAGCATTGGTCACGGGCTTACTATCCAGGTCGTATTCCGTAATGTCAGAGGCGGTCACTAAGGCCGGTGCCCCCGCGCGCGCCAGTAAATAGTGATTAGGGTTGTCGGGATCGCGAACACTCACGTGTCCGTAACCGTCGAGAATGCCTTCATTCGCCAGGATGTGATTCGCCAAAACCAGTTCTTCAATGGCGGGCTTGGAAACCGCCGCTGCCTGCGGTAAAACTTGCATCGCCGCGGCCAGGAAAACAATCAGGCCACGCAGTCCGAGTTTGACGTGCATAAAAGGTTTCCGGAATTCGGTACGGTCCTCATGATACTACCCCGCAGAGGATACTGGCTCAGCAAGCCAGTGCCTAACGAACCCATCGCCGTTGATCGTTCCGCGGGTAAATAATCGATCAGAAGTTTTTCATGTTACGTTTCTACGTCATTCCGCACCCAGCACTACGCAAAAATACTTTACCCCAGGGTGGAATTCGGAACTAGTATACCCTGCAAGTGTACTGTGGAAACGTTTCGCAAAATCTCTCAGAAATATTTTCAAAATCAAAAAATGGGGGTATTCTAAATACGCAGTCTAAGGGTCACGTCCCCGAACCCATGGGCTGAATCCTCAGTTTCCGAGAAAGTGTGAACGCGATGGTGCGTGAGCGGTATTTGCGCCATTCGACCCGACCCCCTGCCCCGGGGTGAGCCTCCGGAAGAGTTTACCTTTCGTCCCTGAAATATTCACCAGACATTGTTCGATTCTGTCGTAACCTATCGCGGGAAAAAGAATCTGTGGAGGTATGTTCCCTCGTGGTGCACCGAAAGCGAAGTGGAGTTCTCCCATGAAATCAGACCTGATTCGCTTCGATCAAAGCGTTTGCTCCAGACTGGATCTGGCGCTCTCGCGAGAATGGCTGGAAACCAACGGGCTCGGCGGCTTCGCTTCGTCAACCCTCATCGGCCTGAATACCCGCCGCTATCACGGACTGTTGACCGCCTCCACTACGCCCCCCACCGGCCGTGTCCTGCTGCTGTCGAAGCTCGAAGAAACCGTTGTCATCGATGGCCAGCGCTATGATCTCGCGTCTAACCAGTATCCCGGTGCCATTCATCCCCAGGGCTATCGGTACTTAAAGGAATTCCGCCTGGATCCCTTCCCGGTATTCATCTATCAAGTCGCCGGACTCGAAATCGAGAAGCGCGTCTTCATGGTCCACGGCGAAAACACCACGGTCACTGAATATGAGGTCCGCTCCCTCGACGGCTCCGCGAAATCGAAATGTGAATTGGAGCTTCGCCCTCTGATCGCCTTCCGCGACTACCACAGCACCACGCATAAGAATGATGCGCTGAATCCGGCCCTCGATACCCAGGATGGTTTGGTGAGCATCACCGCCTATTCCGGGCTCCCGCCCCTCTACTTCGCCCACAACGCGCGGGAACTAGAAACCGACGGACGCTGGTATCTGAATTTCGAATATCGCGTAGAGCGCGAGCGCGGCCTTGACTTCGAGGAAGATCTGTATCAGCCCTTCGTGCTGCACTTTCAACTCACCCGCCGCAATGCTGCCGCCGTGATTGCGTCCACCCAGCCGCACGACATCAAGTCCGCCGTCGTCCTGCGCGAAGCCGAACGCCGCCGTCGCGAAGCCGTTGTCGCCGCCGCCCCCAACGGACAGCCCTTGGTCCGAGCCTTGACCGCCGCCGCCGATCAATACATCGTTCAACGCGGTTCCTTCAAATCCATCGTGGCCGGCTATCACTGGTTCACCGATTGGGGCCGCGACACCATGATCGCGCTGCCCGGCCTGACCCTGGTCACCGGTCGCTTCCACATCGCCCGCCAGATCCTCGAAGCCTACGCGCAAAGTGTGGACCAGGGC
>JALYIB010000098.1 GCA_030775965.1 Acidobacteriota bacterium
ACTGGTATTAATCCCGGCGCTGCGCGCCTGTTTTAGATTCCAATCCAATTGGCAAAGGTCTTTTCCCATTCCGCCAAAAAGATCTTCTGCCCTTGGCGGGAGCGCCACCAGCCGTCCGGCGTGAAGAGCTCTTCGGGCGCGGGGATGACCTGACCTGCTCTCGGTAATTTAGACCAGATAAAATTGAGGATCTTCAGATCGGCGCAGTAGGAAGAGCGACGAAAGGAGATTCTGAGATGAAGGAGGGGCGGTTCGCAGAAGAGCAGATCATCGGCATCCGGAAGCAGCATGAAGCGGGGCGGAAGGTGCCAGAATTGGCCAGAGAGATCGGCGTGAGTGCAGCGGCGATCTACACCTGGAAGTCGAAGTACGGGGGGATGGATGTCAGCGACGCGCAGAAGCTGAAAGGGCTGGAAGATGAGAACCGGCGCCTGAAGCATCTGGTGGCCGATCTCAGCCTGGACAAGGAAGTTCTGAAAGCGGTGATCCAAAAAAATGTTTGGTCCGCTGTTCGATTGCAAGGGAAAAGTGTGATGGAAAAGGTCTGCGTAAATGTATCCGGCCTGTTTGTGGGCGATACCCTGGCCTGGATGAGTATTCGCGCGCGTCTGGCCTCATAACGGCTGCGGTCTCTGAGGACCAGTTTTTTCGTCAGGCTTAGGACGCGCCGTTTGACCGTTTTGTCATCTATTCTTTCCGTCTCGCAAAACCAAGGTGTGAATCGACTTCGTAAGCTGGCTTCGGCCTGATCTATGATTCCGGAGCCGGTTTCAGCCGCCGGTCAAGGCCGAGCGGAGCGAGTTCATCGGAGAGCCTTGACCGACGGCGGAAACTGGCTCAGTCACGGTCGACGGGCCGAAGCCGGCGTGCTCGGTGTTATAAGTGTCATAAGGGCGCGACGGAACGTGTACCTGCGGGAAGCGCTGGTCGAGTTGGCCCGGCAGAAGCCGCGGTACGGATACCGGCGACTGCATGCGCTGCTGGAGCGGCGCGACCATCCCGCCAGCGTAATGCGCATTTACCCGCTATATCGAGCAGAAGGACTGGCGGTTCGGCGGTTGAAACGAAAGCGGCTATCGCGCGTAGCTGCGGTAACGCATGTGGTCCGATCCAACCAGGAGTGGGCTCTCGATTTCGTCTGCGACACTCGGGCGACGGGTCGCGGCATTCGTGTCTTAGCAGTGGTGGATGCCTTTACCAGAGGAAATCTTTCCTTAGAAGTCGATACTAGCTTATCGAGCCGTCGGGTCACGCGATCGCTCGAAGGTGTGATCGAACGTCGGGGAAAACCGGAAGCGATTCGCTGCGACAACGTGCTAAATGCAAGTGATATTTTCAAAAAAAGACGCACTGGTTGCGTGGCTCGCGTGCGACCGCGATCCGCCGTTAACTGGTTTGCTTCGAGGGCGACGTTTCCCGTGGCTCCCACATTTTTTAGGACCCCGCTCAACATAATGAACACAAGATCTGCGCCAGAGGCGAGTCTTCACTGCGCTTGAAACAGCGTAGGATCCCCAGTGGAAGGTCCGAGCATTATCTACGAGGTCGAGTACGCCTCAACGGCCCGAGCGAGAGGGATCGATCCACTGGGAATTCGTTGTTCGAAAAAGCGCTGATAATCCGCACCATGTTTGACGATGCCGTAAGCAACTCTGGCCATTTTCGCGGACACCGCGGTTAGTGCTTTGCGCTTGCGGTCCGCGTCAAACGGAGTGGCACGCAGGTACCGCTCATACTTGTCCCGAAACACGTTTTCGCGTTGATGGACGGCAACTAATCCAGCCATCCAGAACGCCAGGCGCAGTCGCTTGTTGCCGCGTTTGGACAGGACTTCGCGTCCCTTGCTCTGGCCCGATTGGCTTTTGGCTAGGTCTAGTCCGCAGTATTTTAAGAACTGCCGGTGATGGCGGAAGCGGCGGAGATCGCCACTTTCCCCTAAGATCGTCAGGGCCGTGATGGCCCCGATCCCAGGCAGTGTCTTCAAACGTTGAAAGTCCGGATTGCCGGCGAGCAGCTCTTGCGCACGTGGATCCAACTGATCCCGGTTCCGATTGAGCTCGGCATAACGGGAAAGTTGCAATCGGAACGTCTCGATCGCTGGCGAATCCAGCGCCACAGGAATGCCGATGCTCTCCCCGGCCAAGTCGTAAATCTCCTCGAGTTTGGCTCGCTTGTCGACCTTGCGGCCAGCGACCTTCCAGGCTTCCGCGATAAAGGTTTGACGATCCAGGGCGCGGATCGCGGATGGAATCGGGAAGCGCTCCAAAAAGTGAATGAACCAAGTCGAGCGTGTGGAATACCAATAGCGACTGAACTCGGGAAAATACAGCGGCAGATGGTGCAGAAGCAGGCTGTGCTGTAACCGCGTGCGCGCTAGGGTGATGTGGAAGTACGTGTTCGAGAGTTCCTGCCAATCGTGCGTGCCTGAAAATAGAGGATCCCAATAGATCTGAACCAGCCCCTGCTGCATCATCGCCAAGATAACCTGTGCGTCCTTGGGGTCGTTCTTGACCCAGGTGCCGAAGCGAGCTTCTCGAAAACGCGCCAGCGCCAGCGATGATATCGAAACAACCTGAAAGCCTTCCTTCAGCAGCCGGTGGTCGATCGGACGATGGTAGTCGCCGGTCGGCCTTGTATTCGTCGGGCAAGTGATCCACCACGTTGCGCTTTTTGTGAACCTGACATCGCTGGATGAATCCCGCTTCGCCTGCGTGTCGACGCACCGCCGCGTGCAACGCTTTACTGCCATCCAGGATGTAGAGCCGAGGCGTGCTGAAATCCAATCCGCGCTCCACCAGTTCGCCGAGTAACGCACTTACTACCGTCGCGTTTTCCGTCGCGCCCTCGCGGATTCCCAACACCGTCTTGGCTCCATCACAGCCAATACCAAGGGCTGCGATCATCTGCCGGTCTTTGAACGGAGTGCCGTCGATCAGCACCGTTTCACCACAGCTCCGTAGTTGCGCGTCGAGAGTCCGCGCATCATCTTGTCCCACACGCCCGCCTGCATCGGCCCACTGCGCTGGAATAGCTCGTAGCTGCCCAGGCGCTGTTCGCGCTTGTCTTTGGTTCGCAGCCGCGTCTTCTGGATCGGTACTTTCTGACCGTCCACTACGCAGTAGCCGTCTTCCTTGCCCCATCGATGCGCGCGTCGCCCTTCGTTCTGCTGGTGGCGCTCGCCCGGAAGTCATTATTCTTGTGGCACTGCGCGCAATTCGTTTCCGCGTGTTTCCCGTGCAGCGGAAACCTGATTTTATCGTGATCGAAGCCGCCCGCGGGCAGGACTGCCTTCCAGCCCGCCGTCGAGTGGCAGGTCTGGCAAGAGCCTTGAAACGATGCATCCTGAAAGGCGCTGCGTGGGGATCGGCGTGGCAATTCTGACAATTGGCAAAAGCCAAACTCTTGTAATGCGCGGCGGTTCACCAGGCTTGGGTCCGTGACACCGAGCGCAGGCGACGTTTTGATGCAACCCGGTGAGCGGAAAACTGGTGCGGGAATGATTGAAGCCCTCGGCCGGCTTCCATACATCCTGATTGTGGCAACGCAAGCATTCAGGCCCCAACTGGCCGGCGTGCGGATCCTGGTGACAGTTCACACACTCCCTGCCCAGACCCAGGAAGGTCTTATTCAAATCTTTCATTTTGATTTCGGAGCGTGCGACCTCGGAAATGTGGGAGGCGTTATGACACTGCTCACAGCTCAAATGGGAATGCTTTCCCTCCAGAGCAAATCCTGTGAGTCCCCGAAGTTGATAATTCTTACGGCCCAGTTTGGTCAGAGGAAACTGCCGACCGTTATGCTCCATGTGGCAATGGGCGCAATCCACTTGAGTTTCGGAAGCGTTATAGACGCGGGCGTATGCGAAAATTCCCTGCGAGCTGGATTCGGTGGAGTTTGCGGGACAATGCGGAAGCACAACCACAAACCGAAATCTGACGGCGTAAATCCTCTTTTTATTGCAAAGGCGCCTGTTCGCGCCAGATCCCGAAGTACTGCTGCAGCGGGCGATCGGAAGCGCTGAACAACACCGCATCGCTGTCGGATTCGTGCGAAACCGGCATCCAGGACGGCGCGACGAAAATATCGTTGCGCTTCCACTGGAACGTAACGTCGCCGATATGCGCGCGGCCGCTGCCTTCCACTCCACAAAAGATCGTTGAATCGGTGAAGCGATAAGGTTCTCCCTTGAAGCCCCGCGGCAAAAATTGGATAAAGGTGCCGATAGCGGGCATGGGCGCACCGCCTGTAGCTGGATTCACAAACCGCATCTTAATTCCGTGGCACGGATGCAGCGGACTGTTCTTATACATTTCAGCCAAGATCTCGCGGCTGCGCGTGTAGGGATACGAGAACACCGGCGTCGAGTTGCGCGCGGGCGTATAATCGACCGGAAACATGTTGGCGCCGTAGCGCGCGTAGGAATCGCCGTCGGGCTTGGTCGGCGGCTGCGTATCCACGGGATGGTGCTCGGCGTAGCCCGCGTCCATAAAGTTCACCAGCGGCAAATCCAAAACGTCCATCCAGATGACGGGCCCCGCGCCTGGATTGCCGTGATCGTGATACGTCATAGAGGGAGTCACAATAAAATCGCCCGGGTGCATAGTGGTGCGCTCCCCGTCGACGGAAGTGTAGCCGCCATCGCTTTCGATCACAAAGCGCAGCGCCGAAGAAGCATGCCGGTGCGTAGGAGCGGTCTCACCCGGCAAAACCAACTGCAATCCCGCGTACAGGCTTTGCGTGATTTGCGCGGCCTCCACGATTCCCGGGTTCGCCAGAATCAACACGCGCCGCTCCGCTTCCTTCGCTGTAATCAGCCGCCCGGATTCCATCAGCATCGGCCGCATCTCATCGTAGGACCACATGGCCGGCACAGCCTGCGGCTTGGGATGCGGAGGAACAACTTCGGACAGCACCTCCCACAGCGGCGAGGAATTCTTGAGCAGCAACCGCTGGTAGAATTCTTCCCGCTCGGGCGTGCGCGCCGGTTTACTAACGAGCGCTGATACACTCATATCACTTTTCCTTTAGCGAGCTGCATTTCGTCCTGCGTCGCGGAGGAGGCGGAGTAGGCTCTCACCTTCACCTCCATGGTTCCTACTCTTTCGACGGTCGCCACCACTGTGTCCCCCGGAGCAATGGGGCTGACCCCTTCCGGCGTACCGGTGCTGATAATATCCCCCGGATACAGCGTATAGAACGAGGAAGCCCACGCAATCAATTCAGCGGACTTCAAGATCATATATTTCGTATTCGAGTGCTGCCGCGTCTCGCCATTGACCGCAAGGCTTAAGTCCAGTACATCGGGGTTGCCCACCTCGTCCGGAGTCACCAGCCAGGGGCCGAGCACGGTGTAGGAATCGGGCGACTTCCGGAAACTGCGGTCTTCTGTTCCTCGTATGGTAATGTCGAGGCCGATCGCGTAGCCAGCCACACAGTGCAGCGCGTCTTCCTTCGAAACCTGGCTGGCCTGCTTGCCCATAATTATCGCCAACTCCACTTCGTGATCATTACGGCGATCCAAAAAACGCAGTGCAATGCCTTCGCCCGGACCCACTAACGAACTGGTGGCCTTGAGGAACAAACCGGCTTTTTGAATCGGAATGGTGTGCGCGATATTGCCCTGGTGGATCGCGGCGTCGCCCTTCACCTCGTCAAGATGCTTCTGATAATTGACCGGTGCAGCGATCACTTTGCCGGGATTCGCCACCGGGCTCAACAGTTTCAGACCCGCCAGCGGCAGCGTAGGAGCGCTCGGAGCGATGGCCTTCACGCGCGCCGAAACCATGTCTAGATTCGCAATCAAGAGATCATAAGCAGGAAGCGGGTAACGGCAATCCGGCAGAACATCGAGGGCGGCGGTAACATCTCGCACGTTCGTCCCCTCAACTAAACCTAGACGGCCATTCCCAAACCGGCAAAGCCTCATCCCGCGTTTCTCCTACCCGTTATTCTGGTTACGCATAAAGATATACGCAAGGCAGTACGCAATTCGATCAGAACTGTAATATCACAATAATGCCATACTCCAGCCGAGCCAGCCACGCCCCCATCTTTTGGGGCACCTTCCTAGTGTGGATGATCCTCGAGCTCATCGCATCGCGGACAAAACGATCCGCTGACCGCTCCCATGCACGCGACCGGGGATCGTATGGGCTGATCGTCGCTCTCCTTTTCGTTGGGCTGTCACTGGATTTCACCCTTTCCGCCCGCCTCCCGCAAGCGGCCATTTTGTGGAGACGAAGCTTGGTCTTCTTCTGCGGAATCGGCTTGATGCTGGCAGGAGTCGCGTTTCGCTGGTGGGCCATCGCAACGTTAGGAAAGTTCTTTACCTTCGACGTCGCGATTCAGGCCAGTCAAAGGGTAGTGGACAGCGGACCCTATCGTTACATCCGCCATCCTTCTTATACCGGCGCGCTGATGACACAAGCCGGAATTGGTCTGGCGCTCGGAAATTGGGCCGGCCTGCTCGCACTAATGGTGTGCATGGCAATCGCATATTCATACCGGATCAGAGTAGAGGAGAGAGCACTGATCACGGCTTTGGGTGAGCCGTATCGGAAGTACCTGCGGCGTACGCGGTGCATTATCCCGTTCTTACTTTAAGCCAATCAGTAAGCGGGCAGGTTAGGTTTGGTGTCGCGTACGATTTCGAGAATCGCGCGGTTGTTTTCCGCGGAAAGATTTTCCAGCGAGAGGCCGCCGGCGGACTTGTTCGGGTCTGCCGCTGAGCGACGTCAACCGAAATCGGAAGACCCACGGCAGATAAGTATCCACTAGCGCATTACATCGTAAGAGCCTTTGGTTTTGGTCCCGCCTGCACTCGCGATCCCGAGTGTAACAGTGTGTCCATC
>JALYIB010000099.1 GCA_030775965.1 Acidobacteriota bacterium
CCCACTCCCCGCCCGCTCGATCGTCTCCACATCCGCCCGGCAAACTTTCACCTGCCCCGCCAGACGATCCACCAGCGACCCCAGCCCGCCCTTCAACGTCCGAAACAACGACCCACCACCGCCGCCACTCTTCGACCGCGCGTCTTTCTTTGAAGCCAGCACACCCCGCACCAGGCTCCCGTACTTCTTCTCCATCTCCAAAAATCGCGGCAGCACGCTCCCCACGCTCAACTGCGCCGGATCACCCCCGTAAACTCCCGACAGCAACGGCTCCGCCAAGTAATCCAGCGTCTCCTGCCCAAAGTGATCCACTACAAACTCCGCCACGCTGCGATCCCGCGATTCCCCAGGCTGACGAAAATACTCCAGCCCCATGCGAAGCTTCGTCCCCCACCCCAGCAGCCGCGTCTTCACCATCGGCATCGCCCGCGAAGGCACAATCATCATTACGCCCTCCGGCAGCGCCACCAGCGCCCCGCGCTTCCATATATAGGTGGTGCGCTGATGATCGTTCGACCCGATCACATCGCCTTCCAGCCCCACTTCTTTAATGAGTGCCAGCGCCGCCGGCTTAGAAGAAAGAAAACTATCCGGACCGCACTCGAGCGTGCAGCCCTCGCTCACGCGAGTCTCGATCACTCCGCCCACGCGCGATTGTTTTTCAAGAACGGTGCAGTCGGCCCCCGCGCGCGTTAAGTCGTAAGCGGCGGAGAGCCCTGAAATGCCCCCGCCAATGACCAGCACGCGGTTCCCCACGGCCCTGCTCCTACGGCCGGAAATCGCGCACGATTTCGACGCAGGCCTTCACGTTTTCCACCGGCGTCTCCGGCAGGATCCCGTGCCCTAGATTGAAAATATGACCCGGCCTTGACCCCGTGCGCTTCAGCAATTCATGCACGCGCATCTTCAACTCCGGCAACGGAGCCATCAGCACCGCCGGATCCAAATTCCCCTGGATCGCCGACCGGTAACTGATATCCATCCAGGCCTGATCGATATTGATGCGCCAGTCGACGCCCATCACGTCGCCGCCCGCCGCATGCAGCTCGCGAAAGAATCCCGCCGCGCCCGTACCGAAGTGAATTGCCGGCACGCCCGCCGCGCGAATGCGCTCGATCAACGCGCGCGAATAAGGGGCAACGTAGCGCACGTAATCGTCCGGCCCCAACGCCCCCACCCAGCTATCGAAAACTTGCACGATGCGCGCCCCCGCCGTAACCTGCAGCACCGCGAAAGCGCCCAGCACATCCACCAGCTTGCCCATCAGCCGCCGCCACAAAGTTTCGTCGCGGTACATCATGGTTTTGGTCTTCAAAAACGTGCGCGACGGCCCGCCTTCAATCATGTAGCTAGCCATCGTGAACGGCGCGCCCACGAATCCAATCACCGGTACTCGCCCCGCCAACGCCCGCACCACTTGCTGGATCGACTCGCCCACATAACCCAAATCATCGGTGTTCGAAATCGACAAACTATCGACGTCATCCGAAGTCCGCACCGGATTGTCGATCACCGGACCCTCACCCGGCGCAAACCGTAATTTGAGCCCCATCGGTTCCACCGGCAGCAGCAAATCGGCAAAAATGATCGCCGCGTCGACATCCAGGATTTCCACCGGCTGCAGCGTGACCTGAGCCGCCAAATCCGGCCGTTTACAAATCTCCAGAATCCCGTGATGAGCGCGGGTCTCCCGGTATTGCTTCATATAGCGGCCCGCTTGCCGCATAAACCACACGGGGCGAACGTCCGTCGGCCGCCGCCGGCAAGCATCGAGGAACCGGCTATTCATGGGAGCCACACGCATTCCCCCAAATTAGCACAAACGTTCTTAGGAAATCGTGTTTTTTGGCCGTCCCCGCCGGATTCGCTTTAGAATCTGCGGTGCTTTGGCACTCAGAGCCGCCGGAAGCGCCGGCTCAAACTCCAAATCAGGCGTGCGATAAAGCTGCAATCGTTCCGCTAACTGGTGCCGTAAGAACTGTTTAGCGTGCTCGATCGCCGCCAGCGTAGCCGCCTGCTGCTCCGGAGTCCCCTGCAGCGTCAGCCGCACGTTGGCCCGGCGAAAATCCGGCGAAACATGCACCTCGCTCACCGCCGCCGGCCCCACCCGCGGGTCCGTTAACTCATAATTGATGAGTTCGTCCAGCTCCTCGCGAAGCCCTTCCGACACACGTTCATTGCGATGCGGGTCCACGTTTTCAGGATACCCTGGAACGCGTGGCCGCGCTGCTTTGCCAAACCAGCGATGATCGCTTCTCACGCCCCCCGCAAGCCCACATCTCACCACGATTCAGCCACTTTGCATTTCGGACTTCCCTCCATCCGCACCACCCCCGTGCATACTGAATCCGTAGTACAAGCCTGCGCAGGCTGATCGTTGTTGTTTAGTGGTATCCGCGCCCGTTGCGAAAGCGATGGGCTAGCCGTCCTGGAAACATTGTGGAAAGGGCGGGACAGGAGAGAATCGATTCTCTGGTGATCGTTAAAAGTTGCCGCGGGAGGAAATGGGAGAGAGCAGAAAACTGGTTGATTCAGACACTTTTCAGAGACCAGCAAGCCGTCCATGACCTTCACCACTCCGGTGGG
>JALYIB010000100.1 GCA_030775965.1 Acidobacteriota bacterium
AGCCCTGGGAGCCGTGGCCGGGATCGTAGGCGCGGGCGGTAATGTCGGTTCAGTAATGGCAGGGTTCCTGTTCAAGGGCGCCATGCCTTGGACCCAGGCACTGCTGCTTCTGGGTGCAACTATTTCCGTGGTTTCGGTGTTCGCCTTTCTGGTTCGCTTTTCGGAAAAGGAAGAACAAGCCGCTCAAACCGAAATCGACGCACGTTTGGCGGGCGAGTTTGCCACCGCTGGGGCGATGGGAGACTAGCCGCCCCCTAGATCGAGACTTACGTGGCCCCGTGAAACGCCGCGCCGTATTCCCCTCAACGTCGAGGATCGAAATTCAAAAAACGAAACGAGGACAACTGAATGAGGACCAAACGCAGAGACTTTCTGAAAAAAGCCGTGGTAGCGACACCGCTCGCGGCCTTAATGGGTGGCCTACCGCGCGGATGGTCAGGCACGGCCTACGCGAGCGAAACACCGGAAACACCTAAGATTCGTTTTGGTGTCATCGCACTCACTGATTGCGCTTCGATTATCATGGCGCACGAACTCGGCTACTTTAAACAATTCGGCATCGACTCGGTTATCTCGAAAGAAGCGTCATGGGCCGTGATTCGCGACAAGCTGTCGATTGGTGAAAACCAAGCGACGCACATGCTGCTGGGGATGCCTTTTGCTTCCACCATGGGGCTGTTAGGCTCGCCTGTGAAACCTCTCGTGATTCCCTGGATGCTCAACCGGAATGGCCAGGCCATCACGCTGGCCAACAAATTCAAGGGTACGGTAAAAACCGCCAAGGATCTGAAGCCCTACGTGGATCAAGCCAAGGCTTCCGGTACGCCGCTCACTTTTGCGATGACCTTTCCTCCCGGTACGCACGCCATGTGGGAACGTTACTGGCTGGCCTCCGGCGGCATCAACCCCGACAAGGACGTCAATCTCATCACCATCCCACCGGCGCAAATGGTAGCGAACATGAAAGTCGGTAAGATGGATGGATTCTGCGTGGGCGAGCCCTGGAACCTGCGCGCCATCGCCGACGATGTCGGCTACACCGTCACCACCACCCAAAAAATGTGGCCCGACCATCCCGAGAAAGTGTGTGCCTTTAGCGAGGAATTCGCCGCCAAAAATCCCAAGACGGTGACTGCGATTCTGCAGGCGCTGCACCTTTCGAGCGAGTACATCGACAAGATGGAGAATCGGCCGAACGTGGCCGAGATTATTTCGCGCCCGGCCTACATCAATTGCCCTAAAGAAATCATTCTGGACCGCCTCCAAGGCAAATACGATTACGGCGACGGCCGTAAAGAGCAAGACCCCAACTACATGATTTTTTCGCAGCGCGGCTGCAACTACCCTTCGCGCACGTTTGGCTACTGGTGGCTTACCCAGTTTGAACGCTGGGGCATGGTGAAGGGAACGCCGGATTACAAGGGCATTTCTGAAAAGGTGCTGCGCCCGGACCTGTATGTTGCCGCGATGAAGGGACTGGGCGTCAAAGTAACCGCAAAGGATTTGGCCCCCGTGAAACTCGCGGACGGCGTCTTCGATCCCAAGAATGCCGCGAGCTACGCCAAGAGCTTCGCGGTGAATAGTATCCAGGGGTGAAGCCATGAACATGCTGAAAAACTTTGGGCTATCGCTGGTTGGAATAACCCTTGTGGTGGGATTGTGGGCGCTGATTAGCGCCTCGTTTTCAAAGGACCTTCCGTCGCCTGTCAAAACGTGGATGGATAGCAAGGTGTATATCACGCAACCCTGGGCGAAGCGAGGGGAGATGGACCAAGGGATTCTGCGAATGGCGTCGTATAGCTTGTACCGCGTCGCCAAGGGGTTCTTGCTGGCGATTCTCATCGGCACGCCGCTAGGGTTCTTATTGGGAAGTTCCCCCTTGTTGGCGCGGATGTTTGATCCGGTGATTCAAATTCTGAGGCCCATCTCACCGTTGGCCTGGCTCCCGCTCGGGCTGGTCTTGTTCCGCCAGTCCGAGCCGGCGGCCCTGTTTACCATCGCTTTGTGCTCGATGTGGCCGACCGTCATCAATACCATGTACGGCGTACAATCGATTCCGCAGGATTATCTGAACATTGCCAAAGTCCTGCGGCTGTCGCCCTGGAAACGGTGCACAAAAGTGCTCCTGCCCGCCACGCTTCCCTACATGTTTACTGGGTTCCGCCTCAGCCTAGGGTTGGCTTGGCTGGTCATCGTAGCTGCGGAGATGCTGACGGGCACGCCCGGGGTGGGCGGATTCCTGTGGCAAGAGTACAACAGTCTGATTTACTCGCACATCCTGCTCTGCATTTTGACCATCGGCCTGGTGGGTTTTGCGCTGGATCGTCTCATGGCGATGGCCGAATCCAGGTTGCGAACCGCCTAACGAAGGAAAACGTAGACCCTATGGCCCTGCTTGAACTCAAGAATGCCGGCAAGAGTTACGGGACACGCGAGGTACTCGCGAACGTGAATCTGTCAGTGGAGGAAGGCGAATTCGTCTCGATCGTGGGTGCGTCGGCGTCCGGCAAGACTACGCTCCTAAAGATTGCGGCGGGACTCGTGCAGCCGGACCGGGGCGGAGCGTTCGTGGGAGGAGAGCGCACGAATGCTTTTCCCGGCCGTGCTTCCATCGTATTTCAAAACTATTCTCTCCTGCCCTGGCTGAGTGCGATGGAGAATGTGCTGCTGGCCGTCGAGAGCGCCTTTCCGGAGTGGCCTGCGATTCGACGAAAGGAGCAGGCTTCGCGATATCTGCAATTGGTGGGGCTGGGCGCGGCGCTGGCTAAACGTCCCAGCCAGCTCTCCGGCGGGATGCGGCAGCGCGTTGCGATCGCCCGCGCGTTCGCGGTAGAACCGCGGGTCTTGTTTCTGGATGAACCGTTTGGCGCGCTCGACGCCCTTACCAGGGCGACGCTTCAGCAGGAGTTGGCGAAGCTGTGCCAGACGCAGCAGCCTGCGGCGACGGCACTCATGATCACAAATTCGGTGGATGAAGCCATCCTTCTTTCCGATCGGATTCTGGCGTTAGGCCACGGGCCCGGCGCGTCACTGAGCCCAGCCGTGGCGGTCCCATTTCCGCGTCCGCGGCCTTTCGATTTGATGACCCATAATGAGGATGCTGTCCACATCCGCGGCCATCTCACTGGGTTTCTCGCATCCCGCGGCCGCCGTGCCACGGCCAAAAAGCAACCCGAGAGTGAACCGGTAGTGGCTTAAACATGCGCGAATACCCTTTAGAAATCTCGTCCCTGACGCAGGTGTTCCCGACACCCACCGGTCCGCACGTGGCTGTAAAGGACTTTCGGGCCAAGATTCAACCGGGAGAATTCGTTTCCCTGCTGGGTCATTCCGGGTGTGGAAAATCGACGGTGCTTTCGGTCGTCGCCGGTTTGCTGAGTCCCACCGAGGGTGGCGTCATTGTGGATGGCAAAGAGATTGACGGTCCTGGCCTGGAGCGAGCGCTGGTATTCCAAACCCCATCGCTGCTGCCTTGGATGACGGCGCTCGACAATGTGCTGCTCGCGGTGATTCAGGCCCACCCCCGCTTGGGCCGGCGTGAACAGAAGGCGCTGAGCCGGAAATATCTAGACCTGGTCGGGTTGTCTGAATACGCGGACCAAAAGCCCACCGAGCTGTCCCAAGGAACCCAGCAGCGAGTGGCGATTGCGCGCGCGTTTTCGCTCGAGCCCCGCTTCTTATTGCTGGACGAGCCCTTCGGCGCGCTGGATTCAATCACCCGGCGCGAGCTGCAGGATCTGCTGCTGGATCTGTGGGAGCAGGATCGCAAGACGGTGCTCCTGGTGACGCACGACGTGGACGAGGCGTTGTATCTCTCTGACCGGATTCTTCTCATGACCGACGGTCCCGAGTCGCGCGTTGGGCTGGAGCTTGCGATTGCGCTGCCGCGGCCCCGTTCGGGCGAAGGATGCATGGACCATCCGGATTATTTCCGGTTGCGCCGCGAAGTGATTCAGTTTCTGGAGCACCACAGTAATCAATTTTCGAGGGAGTCTTCCGCTCGAGTCGCCTAGCCCTGTCGCTTTGCGCTATTTGTTCCGAAGGCCGCGCCGCCGCAGAGGAACCCCAAATCAAACATAAATCGTACTTAAAGGAGAAAGCCTAGATGAAATATTTCGGATTCGTTTTAATGAGCCTGGCAGCGGCTGGCATCGCGCAAGCGCAAAATGCCGCAGCGCCGCAGCCGCTCAAGATCGGCGATGTAACCGTGACGGGAACGCTACGGTCCCGTGTCTACGACTGGGATTGGTTCAAGCCCGCGTCGGGTAACAACTCGTATGCGTATTCGGGCAACCTTCTCCGCCTGAATTTCGCGGAGAAGCGTAAAGGCTGGGATTGGGACGCTGAACTGGCGGCTCCTTTTCTGCTGGCGGTGCCGGACAGCGCAACTGCAGCGGCGCCGCAGGGCGCGCTGGGGCTGGGGTCGAACTACTATTCGGCGAACGGCAACAGCCGGTATAGCGGCATGGTTTTCGCGAAACAACTCTACGCACGCTTCAAGGGCTTGGGCTCAAGTGAAGCCAATACACTGCAAGTCGGACGCTTCGAATTCAACGACGGCTCCGAGCTCGTGCCCAAGAACGCCACGCTGGCGATACTCAAGCGCGAACATGTGAGCCAACGGCTGATTGGTACCTTTGGATGGTCGGACGTCGGGCGCAGCTTCGACGGACTGCATTACTCCTATTCCAAGCCAACGAATGACTTCACCTTCGTCGCGGCGACTCCCACTCGCGGTGTATACCAGACGGATGGCTGGGGGTGGAACCGCGTAGGATTCGGCTACGCTGCGTTCACACACGAGTGGGGCCGCGGGAAACACGCCGCCGACACGCGGGTCTTCGTGCTCGACTACGACGATTGGCGTCACATCCTCAAGACCGACGATCGTTCGTTAGCAGTCCGCCGTGGCGACACGGAAAATATTCATATCCAGACCTTCGGCGCCCATAGTCTGCACGTGTTTACAACTAAGGCTGGAACCATCGATGCGCTGGCTTGGGGAGCAGGCCAGACCGGCCGCTGGGGAACGCAAACGCAGCTGGCTTACGCACTCGATTTCGAGGGAGGGTATCAACCCGCGGGCCTCCCGGGGCCTTTGGTACGGCTCAAGCCCTGGTTGCGCGGAGGCTTCACCATGGGTTCTGGCGATGGCAACCCGAATGATAACCGGCACGGAACTTTCTTTCAGGTCTTGCCGACGCCCCGTCCCTACGCGCGCTTCCCGTTCTTCAACATGATGAACACGGAGGACCGCTTCGGCGCGCTGGTTCTGAGACCGCATGCGAAGATTACGGTTGCGAGCGAGTTCCACTCACTTCGCCTGAGCAACCCGAACGATCTATGGTACAGCGGCGGCGGTGTGTTTCAGCCATGGACCTTCGGTTACACCGGCCGCGCCACCAGCGGACGTCGTTCGCTTGGCAATCTTTACGATACGAGCATCGAGTACCGCGCCACCCGCCACGTCACCCTCACGGGTTACGTCGGCTACACGCAGGGTCTCGCTGTTATAGAAAAAATTTATCCGCAGGGAAGAGATGGCAAATTCGGATATCTGGAGGCCCTGTTCAAATTCTGAGAAAACATTCATAGGCGCCACGTTGCGCCATACTGAAACCACGCTCGTTTGTGTCTTGAAACATGCCCTTTGCAGGACTTCGTGTTCTTAGCCTAGAAAGCCGCCGCTCCAAGGAAATGGAAGCTCTCATCCGCAAGGAAGGGGGCGATCCATTTGTGGCGCCGTCGGTGCAGGAACGCGCTCTCGAAGACCATGGCGAGGCCAGCCAGTTCCTGGCGCGGCTGGAAGCTGGCGAATTCAATATGCTCATTTGCATGACCGGCACTGGCTTGGCAATCTTTCGAGATCAGATCGCCGCGCCCTCTGCCCTCGCTCGACTCGGTGCAGCTCTGAACCGCGTGACGATCATATCCCGCGGCCCCAAGCCGCTGCCGATTCTTCGTGAGTTGGGTGCTCGCGCCGACATCGTGGTCCCCGAGCCGAATACATGGAAGGAGATTGTGGAAGCCGTCGCGCTACGGCCTGAACGCCGCGTCTTAGTGTTGGAATACGGCCGGCCGAACCTGGAGATGAACGCCGCTCTGCAACAACTGGGCGCGCAGATTACACCGATGGTCGTCTACAGATGGGAGCTACCGGGAGATATTGAACCGTTGCGCGAGGCGGCACGACGATTGGCCGGACGTCAATTCGACGTGGTTTTGTTTACTTCCTCCATCCAACTCGATCACCTTATGGTGATCGCCCGGGATCTTGGCCTGCAGGCCCAGGTTTCCAGTGCTCTCCGTGAATTCGCTGCCGTTGCCTCGGTGGGGCCCGTGATGACTGATTCGCTTGTGGCGGCCGGCTTGCCAGTAGATATTGTGCCGGTGCACCCAAAGATGGCAGCTTTGGTGAAGGCTGCATC
>JALYIB010000101.1 GCA_030775965.1 Acidobacteriota bacterium
GATTTAGCTAGCTCATATAGGACTGGCTTCGCTAACGAAACTATATCGACTTCAAGAAGGGCATGGCGGGCCAGCGGAAGAACATCCACTCCAATTCGGTAACGTCCAGTCACACGGTTGCGCACAGCGAAGCCCTCGCCTTCGAGTCGTTTGAGGATATAAGTGCAGGTGCTCTTCGGGATTTCAAGCCTACGGCTGATCTCGGCGTGCGTGACCCCTCCACGCTTCTGCCCGATCATCCTCAGCACGGCAAGGCCCCGCTCCAGTGAGTTCGTCGCCAGCATCACGCGGGCATCTGGGGACTTCAAATTCTTCAATTTCAGAACCGCCATTTACAACTCCTCTCGCGCTGGCTCCGGCAAGGTTGCTTCCGTATCGATCGCGTCAAACTGGGTTCCTGTCAGCAAGCTACAGTCTCATCGGTATTATCCGCTCGAACTGGCTTGAAAATAGGTAAAAGAGCTCGGTTTACGGTTAATCGTTAACATGCCCGACGATGCTGCTCCGTGCCCGCCCCTCCCCGATTGAATCGCGTCTGTCGTTCTGATATGCTACAAAGCATCTTGCTTTTGTGTGACTAGAAGACGCAGAGAATAATGGACAACGCCTGAATGATGGCGGAAACTCAGCACCTTTCCTATTCCGAAGAAATCCATCAGGTCAATTTCTCTGACGAATCGATTCGCCAGGAGTTGGCCCGAATACTGGGTAGCCGCACCTTTAAGCGCGCAGGAGCCCAAAAGCGGTTTCTCCAATACGCCGTAGAGCAAACGGTCACCAGCAAATCCCATGAATTGAAAGAATACACGCTCGGCGTTCAGGTGTTCAGGCGCGGTGCGGCGTTCGATCCGCGACTGGACCCGATCGTGCGCGTCGAGGCGCGGAACCTGCGATTTCGGCTCGCCAAATACTATGAAACGGAGGGCGAACACGATCCCCTGCGAATCGAGTTGCCGCCCAGAGGATACGTTCCCGAGTTCCGGGAGGCAATTCCGCCCGACTCTACTACGCAAACACAACCGGCAACGGACGCATCCGCGGCATCGGGTCCGCAGGACGGATCGACGGAAGTAGCGCTACTTCCCCCGCCCGACCCGGCGATTCGCTCGGGAGGACCGATGGCGGCGGGCGTCGATCTCGGTCTTGTTGTTCGTTCTAGCAGTTTGCGGAACGCTCGTCTTTTTCAGGCGCTGTTTGTGCTAGCGATAGGTGCGGCCGCGGTCATTCTACTTCGGGGACGCAACGCTGCCGATATAGCGCCGTCTATTGCCGTCTTGCCATTTCAAAACGTCGGCGACGTGAAGGACGAATCGTTTAGCGACGGTCTGACCGATGAGCTGATCCATTCGCTGGGTCGAGTGGGTGGATTGCGCGTGGTCGGCAGAACATCGGCTTTCCAGTTTCGAGGTAAGCGAATTGACGTGCGGGAGATAGGCAAACAATTAGGCGTAGCCACGGTCCTCGAAGGCGGGGTTCAGATCCACGGTGACAACCTGCGAGTCACCGTCGAACTGGTGGATACGACGAACGGCTATAGCCTTTGGTCCAGCAACTACGAACGGCGTTTAGAGGATGCGCTCTTCCTCCAAAGGGATATCTCGCAAGCCGTCGTGGAGAGATTCGAGGAAAAACTCACGTTTTCTCCCGATCAGGTACGTCCGGTTAACGCGGAAGCTTATCGGGAGTATTTGCGCGGACTGTATTTCTGGAACAAGCAATCCGGCGACTCCATTGAGATGGCCCGACATTACTTTGAACATGCGATTGCTTTGGACCCCGGATACGCGCCCGCCTATACCGCATTAGGCCGGTACTACGCTCAGTTGCCCGAGTTCACACGCACGCGGGCACGCGAGGTGGTTTCTAAGGTCCGCGATCTGGCAACCCAGGCTCTGCAACTTGACAACCGTTTACCGGAAGCCCACACCGATTTGGCAATCGCTTACTTCATGGAGTATAAATGGTCGGCCGCTGAAGGCGAATTCAGGAAAGCTCTGCAGCTAGGACCTGGCGACGCGATGGTTCATAGCTGGTATTCGAGTTACCTTAAAGGCGCCGGCCGCCTTGAGGAGGCGCTTGCGGAAAGCCGGACCGCCCAGGCGCTTGACCCCGTTTCGACGAAGATGCAAAACAGAACCGCTCATGCGCTGTATCTTCTTCATCGATACGATGAGGCGATCGAACAGTATAAGGCGGCGCTGGCGCTGGATCCGCAGTACAGTGCCGCGCATATGGGTTTGGGGATAATATTCACTGAGCAAGGCAGATATCGGCAGGCCATCAACGAGTTGCGCCTCGCAGAGGTCGGATTGGGCAACAGTCCGACGCCGCAGTCCGATGTGGCGCTCGCATACTGCGCCATGGGGGAGACTTCGGCAGCCCGCAACATTTTACAAATATTCCTCGCGCAAGCTCAGGCAGGTTCTTTTCCTGCGAAGCCGATCGCTAAAATCTATGTTGGTCTGGGCCAAAAGGATCAAGCATTCGAGTGGCTCGGCAAAGCCATCGAAGCCCGCGACCTCTACCTGGACCTGAAGGCAGACCCGATGTGGGACCCGCTCCGGAGCGATCCTCGTTTCACAGTTCTGCTCAAAAGCGCCCAGCTGATGTGACCGGCGGTTGGCCCAGCTTCCACTGTCTTCATTGATTTAACAATGGAATATCTTTGACCGGCGGCGGCGCGCGGCGGCTCGACAAATAGGCGTGGATAGCGGTCAACTCCGCATCGGAGAGCACGTTCGGCGCGAACGCCGGCATAGTGCCTGCCGGGTGGCGCACGTATGCAATGAATGCCGCCAGAGGTGGCGGCTTCACCTCGATACGCGGCGCGGCGCCGCCCTGGCCCTCGTGGCCGTGGCACGACGAACAAATGACACGTTCGAAAGCCTTCTTACCTTTTTCAGCATCGCCTGCGGTCTGCGATGCTGCGAGCACCGCAAAAATCGCTGTAAGGATGAACGATATTGCCAGTCTTCTCATGTGGGGCTCCTAGCGTCCTTGCGTGACCACGTCGATCAGATACGGACGACCGCTCTTCACCACTTCAATGCCGCGTTTGATGGCGGGGCCAAGCTGCGCCGGATCCTCGACGGGGCCGAAGGATTCCATTCCAAAGCTGGAGGCGAGCTTCGCGTAATCGATGTTGGGATCGGTAAGGGTCGTGCCGATGCGGCACTCCTCGAAGCCGCGGATGTGCAGGCCCGCCATATGCTGGAGCCCCATAATCTCCTGGTGATACGCACGATTGTTGTGCATCAGGATCAGCA
>JALYIB010000102.1 GCA_030775965.1 Acidobacteriota bacterium
AGTGGAGAAAGTGCTCGAGAAGTAGAGCCTCCAGGGGAAAACGGAAATGCTCATACTACTCATCGTTTTGATTTTGGTTTTCGGCGGAGGCTTCGGCTACTACGGCCATTCGCGGTGGGGCACCGGCGGCGGCGCGGGCGTTGGCTTGGGAACCATCCTGGTGATTCTGCTGATCGCCTACTTGCTGGGAATTTTCCGTTAAAGCAGAGTGGGGTTCATGCAGCGAATTACTGCGGCACGTGTGCTCGGGCTGATGGCGCTGGTGGCGGCGCCTTTAATTTTCAATCAGAGCACACCTGCGCAGACCCCCACGCAAAGCAGGGACCGCCGGTTGGACGAAGCGCTGACGGACATTGCAGCTCTCAAGCGCCTGGTGCGCGAACAGGAGCGGCGAATCGCGGATCTCGAAAAAGCTGTGCGACCCCAACCGGCCGCCCCTGTCGCCGTAATGGAAGAGAAGGGGAAGGTTCTCCCGAAACCGTTAGCGGCACCCTGGCAAAATCCACAAGCCTGGGGGAAAATTCACGAGGGGATGTCGCGCGCCCAAGTGGAAGAAATCCTCGGCAAACCCACGTCGGTGGATGCCGTCATCGACTATCAGACTTTGAATTATAAGAGTGAGACTCCAGCCGGCGTCCTCACGGGTGGCGTGAAGCTCACTGACGATCGGGTTACGGCTGCGAGTCCGCCGGATTTTTGAAAAAGTCCCCCCTCCCTAGCTCCCAAGTGTGGCAAACTAGAATCTTCTCGGGAGCGTGGCATGGTAGGGCGGCAGATTCAACAGTATCAGTTGCTCGAAAAATTGGGCGCGGGCGGTATGGGCGAGATCTACAAAGCCCTCGACACACGCTTGAACCGCACGGTGGCAATCAAAGTACTGCCCAGCGCCAAGTCTGGAGATCCCGATCGCCGCCGCCGTTTTCTGCAGGAAGCACAGGCCGCCTCCGGGCTGAATCATCCCAGCATCATCACCATTCACGATGTCATTTCCGAGGGCGACACCGAATTCATGGTGATGGAGTACGTGCAGGGCAAGACCCTGAACGACCTGATCCCTAAAGGTGGGCTGCGCGTTCCTTTGCTCATCAAGTACGCGCTGCAAATGGCGGACGCGTTGAGCACCGCTCATGCCGCCGGCATCGTGCACCGCGACCTGAAGCCGGCGAATGCAATGGTGACGGAAAGCGGTTTAGTCAAGATTCTGGACTTCGGTCTGGCGAAGCTCACGGACCGCGGCCCGGTCCCGGACACGGGCGACGATCGTACGCGGACGATTGCCAACGTGGCGCCGATGACGGTGGAGGGATCCATTCTGGGCACGGTCAGCTACATGTCGCCGGAACAGGCCCAGGGCAAGAAAGTGGACACGCGCTCGGACATTTTCTCGTTCGGCGCGGTGTTGTACGAGATGGCGACGGGGGTGCGCGCGTTCGAGGGCGAATCGAGCCTGTCCACGCTGTCGGCAATATTGCGGGACGAAGCGAAACCCATGTCGACCGTCGCGCCAGATGTTCCGCCGCAGCTCGAAACGGTGATCCAGCGCTGCTTGCGCAAGAATCCGGACGATCGTTGGCAGAACATGAAGGACGTGCAAGGCGCGCTTTCGGCGCTGAAGCGCGAATCCGATTCAGGGTCGCTCTACACCACGCGCGTGATGGCGCCGGCTGGGCCCGCGAGCCTGGGACCGGCGTCGGTGAAGGCCACCGCCGTATCCGCGCCGGGAGAGGCGTCGTCTTCCCATTCGAAAGCCATGATCGGCATCGCCGCTGTGCTGGTGATATTGGCGGCGGGCGGGGGCGGTGCGTTCTTCCTGATGAAGAAGCGCTCCGCGGCGAAAGCGGCTGCTGAACTCGCCGCGCAAACACCCGCGCCGGTTGCGGTGGCCGCGCCCGTAGCGGCGCCGCCTCCTCCACCCCCGCCGGATACGACGGTGACCAATGACAGCGTACTGGAGATGGTGAAAGAAAAAGTGCCGACGGATCTGATCCTCAGTCAGATTCGCGCGGCGGACAAGACCAACTTCGACTTGTCGACGCCGGAAGTGATTCGTCTAACCAAAGGGGGCGTCTCCCCGCTGATCATCGAGCAATTGCGGAATCCGAAGCGCCAGCCTCTGCCTCCACCGGCGCCGGCAAAGGGAAATACGCCGCAAAACGCCAAACAAACTTCGCAACCGGCGCAGACTGCCGTGGCCACACCGCCGCCCGTTCCTGCGGCGGCACCGGCTCCGGCGCCGATTGCCACCAACCCCGCTGCCACGTTAACGCCGCCGCCGGCACCGGCTCCCACGGCCGCCCCGCCGCAGACCGTGAGCGTGATGGTGCCAGACGCAATGCCTTTCCGCATTACGCTGGCCGCTGATATTCCCGCGGACGCCGAAATGGGGCGTCCGGTGCGCTTCACGGCCAGTGATGATTTCAAGGTGAACGGCATCGTCGTGATTGCCAGGGGAGCGGCCGTGCAGGGCGAGATTTCGGACACGGGCAAGAAAAAGGTGTTCGGAATCGGGGGCTCCAAACTCAGCTTCAAACTGACGAAAGCGGACGGCGCGGGTGGGCATCCGATCGGTGTGCGTGCTTTGGCGGCGCGCAAGGGCGATGGCGTGGCGCAGCGGCCTGCCGACAACGGACAGAAGACGGGATCGAAGGACATCGCCGCCTCCCAAGGGTCGCAGTATATCGGCTACATTGACGGCGAGCAGTCGCTTACGGTTCCGAAGTAGCCGGCGGCTGCAGCAACTCGAAACATTGCCGCGCGATTTCCCACTCTTCTTCGGCATGGATCACGAGCACTTGCAGGGTGGGCAGGAATCCGAGTTGTTGGGTGACCCTCTCGCGCAGAGGAGCGCAGTTTTCACCCACCCCGCCGGTGAACACTAAGGCGTCGGCTCCGCCCAGCGCCGCTAGCATCGAACCAATTTCGCGAAGCAGACGGTGCGCATAGATGTCGAACGCCAAACGGGCGCGCGAGTCGCCGCGATCGATCGCGGATAGAATCTCGCGCATGTCGGCAGAGACGCCGGAGATCCCTAGCAATCCCGACTGCTGGTACAGAATATCGTCGAGTTGATCGGCGGTGTGGTTGTATTCCCGCAAAAGGTAGACCAGAATACCGGGGTCGACGGCGCCGCTGCGCGAGCCCATCATCAAGCCATCGAGCGGTGTGAATCCCATGGTGGTGTCGATACTTTTTCCACCGCGCACGGCGGCTAGCGACGCTCCGCTGCCCAGGTGACAAGTGACAATGCGCAAGGCGGACGGGTCGACGCCGAGCAGTTGCGCGGCGCGGCGGGACGCGTAGCCGTGGCTGATCCCGTGAAATCCGTATCTGCGAATTCCACTTTCGTACCAGGAATAGGGGCCGGGGTAGACGTATGCTTCGGGCGCAAGCGTCGCGTGAAACGCCGTGTCGAATACTGCGATCTGCTGCAGACTGGGTCCGAAGTGTTGCTGCAGGATGTCGATGGCTTTGAGCGCGATTCGATTATGGGCCGGCGCAATGGCGGTTTCTTCGGCAATGGCGAGGCGGACTTCTGGCGTTAGAACGGCGCTGGCACGAAAACGTCCTCCGTGAACAATGCGGTGGCCCACTACGTCGACGGCGCCCGGCAGCGTCTTTAGCACCGACTCTAATAACGCTGCGATGTTGCTCTTCTCGTTCCAGTCGACGTGCGTGCTCCACTGTGGCTGCGGGGGAGCGGAGTCAAGAGCGTCCCGGCGAAGATCGTCGTACCAGCACTTCAGGCTGCTGGACCCGGCGTTCACCACCAGAATTTTCATGCCGAGGGCCACTGCCAGTCGCGGATCTCCGGCATATCGATGCCATAGCGGGCAATGTAGAGCTTATGCTCGATCAGATGTTCGCGGAGTTTGAGCTTGACGTGGGCGGCTTTACTGTCGAGGCCGGGCACGCGCGCGATCACGTCGCCGGCGAGATGGAAACGATCGAGATCGTTGACCACTGTCATGTCGAAGGGAGTGGTGGTGGTGCCTTCCTCCTTATACCCTCGAACGTGCAGGTTGTCGTGGTTGTGGCGGCGATAGGTCAGGCGGTGGATCAGCCAGGGATAACCGTGGAAGGCGAAAATCGTCGGCTTTTCTTTGGTGAAGATGGCATCGAAGGCGTCATCGGAGAATCCGTGGGGGTGCTCGCTGGCCGGTTGCAGGGCCATCAGATCAACCACGTTGACGACGCGAATTTTCAGGTCGGGCAGATTCTTTCGCAGGAAGTCGACGGCGGCCAGCGTTTCGAGCGTGGGTACATCGCCGCAGCAGGCCATCACCACGTCGGGTTCCGCGCCTTGATCGTTGCTGGCCCATTGCCAGATCCCCATGCCGTCGGTGCAGTGGGCGACGGCCGCATCCATATCGAGCCACTGCGGCGAGGGCTGCTTGCCGATCACGACGACGTTCACGTAGTTGCGGCTACGTAGACAATGATCCGCGACCGATAGCAGGCAGTTGGCGTCGGGCGGCAGATAGACGCGCACCACGTCCGCCTTCTTGTTGACGACGTGATCGATGAAGCCGGGGTCCTGGTGGCTGAAACCGTTGTGGTCCTGGCGCCAGACATGGGACGTGAGCAAATAGTTCAGCGACGCGATGGGCGCGCGCCAGGGGATGCCGCGTGTTACCTTAAGCCACTTGGCATGCTGGTTGAACATCGAATCGATGATGTGAACGAAGGCTTCGTAGCACGAGAAAAATCCATGGCGCCCGCTGAGCAGATAGCCTTCGAGCCAACCCTGGCACAAGTGTTCGCTGAGGACTTCCATCACGCGGCCGTCGGGCGCGATGTGATCGTCGTTAGGGAAAATGGCGGCGGTGGAGGTGCGATTGGTGACTTCAAAGAGCGCATTGAGACGGTTGGATGCGGTTTCGTCGGGTCCGAACACGCGGAAGTTTTGCGACCCGGCATTGGCTTTCATCACATCGCGCAGCATGTTGCCCAGCACGCGCGTGGCTTCCGAAGCGGTCGCGCCCGGCTTCGAAACAGTCACGGCGTAATCGTGGAAGTCGGGAAGTTGCAGGTCTTTGAGCAGCAGGCCGCCGTTGGCGTGCGGATTCATTCCCATGCGGCGCAACCCTGCAGGCGCTGCCGCCCTGACTTCGGGGACGGGGCCGCCAAGGTCGTCGAACAGCTCTTCAGGCCGGTAACTCTTCATCCAATCTTCGAGGATCTTGATGTGGGCGGGCTTTTCGGCTAGTTGTTCGAGCGGAACTTGGTGCGCGCGGAAGGTGCCTTCGATCTGGACGCCGTCGACTACCTTGGGACCGGTCCAGCCTTTGGGCGAAATCAATACCATCATCGGCCAGGTGGGACGCTTCCGAAAACCGTTCGCGCGCGCGTCCTTCTGGATGGCGCGGATTTCGAGAACGACGTTTTCGAGAGCGGAAGCCATCGCTCGATGCATGGGCTCGGGCTCGTGACCTTCGATGAAGTAGGGGCGATAACCGCAGCCTTCGAGAAACTGTGTCAACTCTTCCCGTGGAATGCGGGCGAGCACGGTGGGCCCGGCGATCTTATAGCCGTTGAGATGCAGGATCGGGATCACAGCGCCGTCGCAGACCGGATCGAGAAATTTATTCGAATGCCAACTGGCGGCGAGGGCTCCGGTCTCGGCTTCGCCATCGCCGATCACGCACAATGCGAGAAGATCCGGATTGTCGAACACGGCGCCATGGGCGTGCAGCAACGAATAGCCGAGTTCCCCGCCCTCATGAAGGGAGCCGGGCGTTTCAGGAGCAGCGTGGCTGGGGATGCCTCCGGGAAATGAGAATTGCTGGAACAGGCGCTGCATCCCTTCGGCGTCGCGCGTGACGTTCGGAAAACGCTCGCTGTAGCTGCCTTCGAGCCAGGTGTTGGCGACCATGCCCGGGCCACCGTGTCCCGGTCCGCAGATGTAGATCATGTTCAAATCGTATTTCTGTATCAGGCGGTTGGCGTGGGTGTAAATGAAGTTCAGGCCGGGAGTAGTGCCCCAGTGCCCCAGCAGACGGGGCTTGATGTGATCGATACGCAGCGGCTCGGTCAGCAGAGGGTTGGCGTAAAGGTAGATTTGTCCGACCGACAAATAGTTTGCCGCGCGCCAGTGCGCGTCGAGACGGTGGACCTCTTCAGGAGAGAGCGGAGGGAGCATTGCCTCCATGCTAGCGCCGTTCGTAAACGGCATTGTAGGCGCAGCCGAACAGAGTGATGACGGAGAGGACATAGCTCCACACCAGCAAGGCGAGTCCTGCGCCGACGCCGCCGTAGAGCACGTTGTAATTGGCGATGTCGCGCAGATACCAGCCCACCGCCAAGGTGGAAAGCAGCCACAGAACGGTGGCCAAAAGCGCGCCGGGGAGAACACCGCGAAAACTTTGCTTGCGGTTGGGGCCAAAATAATAAACCAGCGCCATGATGAACACGATAGCGACCAAGGCGATGGCGAAACTCACAGCTTGTCCCGCCAGATTGACCCAGCCGCGCAGATCGTCATCGCCGCGCGTCAGTCCCACCCAATAAATCAAGGAGCGGCGGGCACGGTTGCCGAATACGATGAGAGCCGAGGCGCCAAAGAGGGGAATCGCCGAAGTCAACACCAGCCACATCGCCACGCCGCGTTCCTTAACAAAGGAACGGCCGCTGGGGATTTGGTAAATGGCTTGGAAACCTTCTTGCAAGGTCATCAGCACGCCTGAACTGGCCCACACCGCAAGCACCACCGCGCCTACCAGCAGCGTTGTGGGGCGGCTACCTTTCACGGTGAACAGGGTGCGTACCACGTCTTCGGTGCCAGGCGGGATCACATCGTAGAGAAGGCGGGCAACGGTGCGTGCGACGGCGTCGGCGTTGGCTTGCACCAGCACGGCGGCAATGGTCGTGATCACCGGGAAGAACGCCAGCAGCGAGGAATACGCGGCGCCCTTGGCGATCCCGAAGGAGTTCTCTTCATAGGAGACCTGGAAAGCGGCGTGCAGCCGGCTCCAGAAGCGCGTGGCGAAACCGACATCGGCGATGTAGATGTTTGGAGAAGAGGCCATCTGCCCTCATTATCCCTGACCCTGCACGTCAGCGGATGGCGTAGAATGGGCTCCCGAAAGGGGCTGAAGCATGACGTCCAACATTCTCCGAGGCTCGATTCTAACGGCGGCGTTCCTAGGGATCGCCGTTGCGGCTGCGGTGCCAACGTTCGAGGTAGATCCATCCTGGCCCCAGGTTCCCGCTAAATGGAAGTTGGGCGACGCGTCGAGCATAGCAGTCGACGCGCAAGACAATGTGTGGGTGTTGCACCGTCCGCGCACCTTACCGGCCGGGCAGTCGGCCCTGGCGGCTCCGCCGGTGATGGTGTTCGATCGCGCGGGCAACTTCGTCAAAGGTTGGGGCGGTGTGGGCAGCGGCTACGAATGGCCGGAGCGCGAGCACGGCATCCACATCGATTACAAAGGCAACGTATGGATCGGAGGCAACAATTGTCCGGCGCGCGCACTGCCCGGGCTGCAGCCGCGCGGCGACGATCAGCTTTTGAAGTTCACGCAGGACGGCAAGTTCCTCAAGCAATTCGGCCACAGCACGCAGAGCAAGGGCAACGCCGATACCGAAAACTTTCATCAACCGGCTGACGCGGTGGTGTATCGGAAGACCAACGAGGTGTTCGTCGCTGACGGTTATGGCAATCATCGCGTCATCGTACTCGACGCCGATAGCGGGGCTTTCAAGCGGATGTGGGGTGCATTCGGTAAAAAGCCTGTGGATGCCGATGAATGCCCGCCGCCTAGCTTGAATAGCGTCCCCGACGGCCCGGGGCCCGATCGGTTCAGCATCGTCCACGCGATCCGCGTATCGAACGACGGCATCGTATATGTAGCCGACCGCGAGAACCGTCGCGTGCAGACGTTCACGCTGGAGGGCAAGTTCATTCATCAACTAGTGCGAGCGTCGCAACCGTTCGCTCGCGATCTGGCGCTTTCGCCAGACCCCGATCAACAGTTCCTGTACGTCGGCGGGGGCATCGATATTGTGGTGGTCAACCGCAAGACCATGGAGATCGTAACCACCATTCAGGGCAGAGGCGTGATCGGCGGCGGCCACCAGATGCAAACCGATTCGAAAGGCAACCTGTATATCGCGCTCACCAATCGCGGGCTCCAAAAACTGACTTTTAAAGGCATCTCGCAGAGCGGACAATAGCGGAAGAACCGGGACGCGGGGGACGATGTGCGCAGTGTATCGCAACCTACTTTCATAGCGCGAAAAGGCCATGAAAGTGGCAGCGGTGTGAAGATCACGCTGCGAAGTCTTCGCGTGAAAGTGGTGGGCCCGACAGAACTCGAATCTGTGACCTCCTGCGTGTCAAGCAGGCGCTCTAACCAACTGAGCTACGGGCCCCGGGACCCCCAATATATCATGCGGGCTCTGAAAAACCGAAAGTGGCCCCTGCCGGTTCGCGGGATCCAGCAGGATGTATTTCGTCCGCGCGTGCGGCGTGGTGGTACTAAAGCGGGACAACCTAGCACCATTGTGCACGCTTGCGCGCGACGGCCCTCAAAGTACACTAGGAGTTACGTGTCTCGTACCGCGTTACTCCTCCTCGCACTGAGCGCCGCCAATGGTTTTCAGTCGACGCCCCCTGCGGGCGGCTCAGCGGCGGAGCTGGCGCGAACCCTTCGCGATGAAGGACTGGATCCCTCTGAATGCTATCGCGTTCGGGATTTAAGTTTTGTCAAAGACGACATCAAGCTGTATTTAAACGATGGCTATCTGATTTTTTCAAAACCGGTGCTGGGGCAGCGGCTATGGGCGGTGTTTACCACCGACGTCGAAGGCGGCGATGGCGAGGCGATCGTGATCCCACCCACGCGCAGCGAGCGGCAATCGCTGGCGCGTTTCACGCAGTCGCCTAATCTGGACGAGCATTTCCGAGCCGTGCTTATGGTGGCGACGGAAGGTTCGGTGGCTCGCTTGCTGCAAAGTCTGGAAAACCAAGAGGGCGCGAAGAAGGCTCCCGAAATGGGGGCGATCCTGGCCGAGCAGTGGGGCCCGGTGCTCGGTAACATTTCCGGGCCGATGCAAATGCGGCTAGTGGAGGACTTGTGGTCGACGCGAAGCCGCGAGACGGGGGTGGTCTTTTTCGCGGTCAGCGGAAAGACTCTAGGGAACTTCGATATTGTCTCCGACGCGCGCGTCCAGCATCGTATGATGTTGCGGCAGCATGTCGAGCGCGAGGGGCGCGATGACTTCAATGTGTGGACGGATTTCGTTCCGCGGCAGTTCTCGCGCGAAAGCAATGCGGCCGATCCGGGGCCGGAGTTCAAGCTGTCTCACTATCGCATCGATACGGAAATCGCCAACGATCTATCGGTGAAGGCAATCACGCGCGTGATGTTGCGGACGGGGCGCGATGGCATGCGCGTGTTCCCCTTTGAAATGGCGCGCGCCATGCGAGTGAGCGCGGTGCGAATCGATGGCGCGCCCGCTGAGCTGATGCGCGACGATTCGCAGCGCGGCCGCATCGCCGGAAACGGCGAAGAGTTCGAGTTCCTGGCGGTGGCCCCGGCCGATTTGGCCCCGGAGAGCGAGCATGAATTCGAATTCGAGCATCAAGGCAATGTGATCGCGACGCGGGGGGACGGAGTTTATTTTGTGAGCGCGCGCGGCTCCTGGTATCCCCACATCGCCGGACAGTTCGCCACTTTCGATCTGACGTTCCGCTATCCCAAGCGCCTGACGTTAGTGGCGGGCGGCGATGCGCTGGAAGACCGCGTCGACGGCGACTGGCTCATCACGCGGCGCAACATGACAGTGGCCGTTGCCGCCGCCGGCTTCAATCTGGGCGTGTATGAAAAAGTGACAGGCACCGTGGCGGGTGTCAACTATGAGGTATACGGAAACCGGAATCTGGAAGAAGCCCTGCGTCCGCAGCCGATGTTTTCGACTCCTGACGCCGCCGCTGCGCCCAACAGCTTGATACGCCCACGCGGCAGGCGCCTTCCGGACACGCCAGCGCCGGTAGCGATTCCGCCGGATCCGCTGGCGAGATTGCACACCGTGGCGGGCGATGTCGCGGCCTCACTCGAGTTTTTCAGCGGCCTGTTCGGGCCTCCGGTCATGAAGACGCTAACGGTGGCGCCAATCCCCGGCACCTTCGGGCAAGGGTTCCCGGGACTGGTTTACCTGTCTACCTTTGCATATATCGATCCGCTGTCGCGGCCCGCCGCTTTACGCAGCGCGCGCGAACAGGTTTTTTTCTCGGACTTGATGGTTCCGCATGAAGTGGCGCATCAGTGGTGGGGCGGCATCATTGAATCCCGGCGGGTCGAGGACGAGTGGCTGCTCGAAGCGCTGGCGAATTATTCTTCCCTGCTATGGCTGGAGAAAAAGAGGGGTGCAAAGGAAATGGCCCGCGTGCTTGAATCCTACCGCGCGGAGTTGTTGAGCAAGGGCGCCGACGGGGCGGTGTATGAATCGGCGGGTCCGATTATATGGGGCGAGCGCCTGCCGGGCTGGCCGAATAGCGGCGCGTGGCGGGTAATCAGCTACGGCAAGGGTTCTTGGGTTTTGCACATGCTGAGACGGCGCATGGGGGATGACGCGTTCTTTAAACTACTGGCGGAATTGCGGCGGCGCTACGAATTCAAATCGGTTACCACCGCCGATTTCGTGGCACTGGCTCGTGAATTGCGACCGAAGGGCATGTCTCCGGAAGCGATCGAAACTTTCTTCGACAATTGGGTGTACTCAAGCGGAATTCCGTCGTTGAAGCTGAGCTACACCGTCAAGGGAGTGGCGCCGGGAGTGAAACTTTCAGGCACAGTCGCGCAGTCCGGCGCCGGCGACGATTTTGCACTGGACACGCCGGTGGAAGTGCAGTTCGCCAAGGGCCCTCCGCAGACGATTTGGGTGCGGACTGCGGGCGACGAACGGAACTTTACGGCGAATCTGCGGCAGATTCCCGCGCGGGTGGTGATTCCGGACGAGGTTTTGAAGAAGTAACCCGGTCAAGCCTCATACGGAATGCGACAATAGTAGCTGAAAATGGTTTCCTACGGCATTTACTACGCGCTGGGGTTGAGCGCAGCGGGAGTCGTGGTGACGTGGCTGCTAAGCTGGCCGTTCGCCATTCCTTTTTATGTGCTGGCAGCGTTCTGTCTGAACTTTTTTCGCGATCCGGATCGCGAGGTTCCGGCGGGGCCGTACGCGGTGTCGCCGGCGGATGGAAGAGTCATGGCGGTGAAGATGGACGAGGCGGGCCGCCATCGCATCAGCATCTTCCTGAACGTGTTGGATGTGCACGTGAACCGCGCGCCCATCGGCGGGAAGGTCGCCTGCGTTACCTATAAGAAGGGCCGGTTTCTGGTAGCTAGCAAAGAAGATGCCAGCGCGTTTAATGAACAGAACGTGATTACCGTCGATGGCGTGATCGACGGGCATCCGACGCGCGTGGTGTTCAAGCAGATTGCTGGGCTGATCGCACGGCGACTGCTGTGCTATGTCAAGGCAGGCAGCGTGGTGGAGGCAGGCCAGCGCATCGGCCTCATGAAATTCGGCTCGCGCATGGATGTAATTCTCGGGCCGGAGTGGGAAGTAGTCGTGAAAGCCGGGCAGCGGGTGACCGGCGGATCGGGCATATTGGCCCGCTTTAAAGGAGCCGCATGACCAAGCAGAGCTGGCGTGACCGCTTGATCGATCCGCGATCGCCGGATCGCCGTCCGCGGCGCGCGGCCTACGCCTTGCCGACGATGTTCACGGCAGGCAATGTGTTTCTGGGTTTTTATGCGCTGATCGAGACCTTTCAGGCTTCGATGGCGATGATCAATGACGCGGCTGCTGCACCGCGCCATTTTCAGAACGCGGCGGTGGCGATTGGATGGTCAGTATTTCTGGATGGCCTCGACGGACGCATCGCCCGCCTGACCAACACCGTGAGCGAATTCGGGCGTGAGATGGATTCGCTGGCCGATTCGATGAGCTTCGGCATCGCCCCGGCGGTACTGGCGTTTTCCTGGGGCGTGCAGTTCGTCGATCCTTCCGTGGACGCCAGAATTATCGAGTACCTGCACAGCGCGGGCTACTTCGTCGCGTTCCTGTTTTTGTTATGCGGGGCGGCGCGCCTAGCGCGCTTCAATATCCAAAAGAACCCCATTCCGAAAAATCCCGGCCGTCCGGACCGGAAATATTTCGTCGGCCTGCCCATTCCAGCGGCCGCCGCGGCCGTGGCGGCGGTAGTCTACGCGGCGGGAAGCGAGCCGGTCCACTACTGGATCGTTTCGGTATTGTGGCTGGCTCTGCTGGGATTGCTATCGTTCCTGATGGTGAGCACTTGGCGTTATCC
>JALYIB010000103.1 GCA_030775965.1 Acidobacteriota bacterium
GCGTAAGGCAGTGGATCCAGCAGAACCGCATTCACCACCGTGAAAATCGCGGTATTCGCCCCCATCCCCAGCGCCAGCGCGGCCACCGCGATGGCCGTGAACCCCGCGTTCTTCCAAAGCATGCGAACGGCGTAACGCAGATCCGCGAAGAGGGTCATTATATGGACTATATAACGAAACAAATTTGAATGAATTTCATAAAATAATCGGCGGGTCGCGCCGCCGTCCTTTCGCCAAATCGTTTCCCTTACGCGGGTTAAGCAAATAGCCGGGCCAGGCCTGCGCTGGAGGCTGCTATTTCTCGCTCATGTTCAGGTCGTTAGACACGTTGATCGGTTTCGCCACGGTGATGCTGGTTCTGAGTCTGGTAGTCACCGTAGTGACGCAACTCCTCGCGAATCTCTTGCAGTTGCGCACCCGCCACCTGCGCGCGGGAGTGCTGCAGATTTTCTTGAAGTTAGGCTGGGAATTCGCCGGCGAAAGAGCGAAAGCATTAGCGCATGAAATCGTGGGCCGCAAGGACGCCATCGGCCGCGAGGACCTGATCGAGAATCTGCTGGCGCTGGCTCAGACGACACCGGAATTGAAAACCAAAATCACCGCGTTGGTGCCCGCCTTCGATCCTCCCGCGCTCCTCGCCCACGTGCGCCGCACTACCTTGGAGCTTTCCGTGGAACGCCCGGATCTATCCACGGCCGTGCTTCGCAGCACCGCCATGGCGCGCACCCCGGCGGCCGGCCTGGCTAGCGAAGTCTTCGCGGCATTCGATTCAATCATGGATCAAGTCTCCGAAAAATTCACGGCGCAGAGCCGAAAGCTGGTGGCGATCTGCGGAATCGCGCTCGCATTGGCGCTCCCGCTCGACACTTTCGATCTCCTCCAGCGCTTCGCCCGCAGCGACGCCGCGCGCGGTCAGGCCATCGCCCTGGCCGAAACCTTATCCGTAAACGAACCTTCCGTCCGCGCAGCCTACGCGAAACTCGAAGCCGCCGAAGTCATCGTGGTTCCCGCAACCCCCGCCGAGTGGCTGGAACGTTGGCAAAAAGTGAATTACGTGGGCGTAGCCGCCGCCGCGCTCCTGCTCACCCTCGGAGCCCCCTTCTGGTTCGCCGTCCTCAAAGATCTGCTCAAGCTACGCTCCTCCGTAGCCGGCCAGGAATCGCAGGACCGCGCCCAGCGCCAGGCCGCTGTCCCCGATTCGCCTCCACCGCCAAGCGGTGAGCGAGGCGCCTTATGAATGTGATACGCAAGCCCTGTTCGCCCACAAACTTCCTGCGCGGACGCCCCGCAGGCCTGCGCCCCGCGGCGATCGTGATTCACATCTCCGAAGGTTCGCTTGCCTCAGCCGACGCCTGGTTCGACAACGCCGCCGCTCAAGTATCGGCCCATTACTGCGTAGGCCGCGCCGGTGAAGTGCACCAATATGTGAGCGAAGAAGACACCGCGTATCACGCAGGCAGCCCTGTGAATCCTACATGGCGCCTACTCCGCCCGCACGTGAATCCCAATTTTTATACGGTAGGTATTGAGCACGAGGGCCGTGCTCAGGATGAATGGACGGATGCGCAATACGCCGCTTCTGCCCAGTTAGTGCTGGAGATCGCCCGCCGTTGGTCGATCCCGCTCGATGCCGATCACATCGTGATGCACCGCGAAATCCGCAGCAACAAAATTTGTCCCGGCTTCGTGTTCAGCCGGGACAAATTGTTGTCGTTAATCCAAGCGCTAATCGCGGCCCTTACTTCGCCGAGTTGAAACGCTTCTCGGCCTCCGCCCAATTCACTACGCTCCACCATGCGCCAATGTATTCCGGACGCCGGTTCTGATACTTCAAGTAGTAAGCATGTTCCCACACATCCAACCCAATCACCGGAAACTTGCCTTCCATCAGCGGGCAATCCTGATTGGCCGTGGAAATCACCTCGACCGCTGACCCGCTCTTCACCAGCCACGCCCATCCCGAACCGAATCGAGTGGTCGCCGCCGCGTTGAACTTTTCTTTAAAAGCGTCGAAGCCGCCGAATGCCCCGGTGATCGCCTGCGCCAGGTTGCCCACGGGCGCGCCACCGGCGCCAGGTCCTAGAATGGTCCAGAACATCGAGTGATTATAATGGCCGCCGCCATTATTGCGCACTGCCGTCTTGATCGCTTCTGGCACGACGGCACAGTTGTTCGCGAGCAATTCTTCCACGCTCTTCGACGCCAGTTCCGGCGCCGATTCCAGCGCCTTATTCACGTTGGTGATGTAAGCCTGATGGTGTTTATCGTGATGGATCTCCATCGTCTTGGCGTCGATATGCGGCTCCAGCGCATCGAAAGCGTAAGGCAGTGCGGGTAAAGTAAATGCCATGTGTTGATCTCCTGATTTCAGTTTGACGCTTTTTCATAGGCGTCGGCAATGCGAAACATCGTCGATTCGTCAAAATGACGTGTTAGAATTTGCAGTCCCACAGGCAGGCCTTGCGCCGTGAGTCCGCAGGGAACGCTCATGCAGGGAACGCCAGCCAAGTCCCCTGTGACCGTGTAAATGTCCGATAAATACATGGC
>JALYIB010000104.1 GCA_030775965.1 Acidobacteriota bacterium
ATCCAGCACCGCCAAAATCCCCAGCGCCCCCATCATCCAGAACGCCAGGTGGAAATCCATCAGCGATAACGTGCCCGCGCGTTCCCCGCGCAGCCATCCCGCCCCGCGCAGCGCCACCGCTCCCACCGCCACTCCCAGCCCCATTCCCATCTGCTGCACCACCGCCGCGAAACTGGTAGCCGAGCTCATCAAAGCTTTCGGAATATCCACGAACGCCAGCGTGTTCAGCGCCGTGAATTGCATGGACCGCGACAACCCATGCAAGAACAACACTGCGATCATCGCCACCTTCGGAGTCGCCGGCGACAGCACTCCCAGCAATGCGATCAGCACTGCCGAAACCACGCCGTTCACTACCAGCACCGCGCGGAATCCCCACCGCCTTAGCACCGGAGTCGTCACCGACTTCATCGCCAGATTTCCCGCAAACATCGTCAGCACCAGCATTCCCGATTGAAACGCACTCAATCCGAAAGCCACCTGAAACATCAGCGGCAGCAAGAAGGGCGACGCCATAATGCCGGTACGAAACAACGACCCGCCCCAAATCGAAACCGCGAATGTCTGCTTCTTCAGGCACGCGAAATCAATCAGCGGATGCTCCGTGCGCCGCATATGCAAAGCCGCCAGAGCCCCCGCCAGCAAGCTATATCCCAGCAGCGCCCAGACCGTCAACCAGCGGGAAGCCTGCTGCCCCATTAATTCCAGGCTGTACATGAACCCCACGCACGCCGACCCCGCCAGCGCAAACCCCACCCAGTCGAAACTTCGCTTGGAATTTTCACGCTCGTTATCGGTCCACAAAATCGCCAGTACCGTCCCCACCACTCCCAGCGGCACGTTCAAATAGAAAATCCAGCGCCACGACGAATAAGTAGTGATGAACCCACCCAGCGGTGGCCCCAATACCGGAGCCATCAACCCCGGCCAAGTAATGTAGGAAATCGAGCGCATCAAATCTTTTTTCTCCGTGATGCGCAACACCACTAGCCGCCCCACCGGAACCATCATGGCGCCGCCTATTCCCTGCACAACCCGCGCCGCCGTAAACTGAGTCAGCGTGTTGCTCACTCCGCAAATCATCGACGCCGCTGTAAACAACCCGATCGCCGTCGAAAACACCGTGCGCGCCCCCAACCGGTCCGCCATCCAACCGCTCACCGGAATAAACACCGCCAGCGTGAGCATATAAACCGTCATGCCCAAATTGAGATCCACCGGATGCGCCCCGAACGACAGCGCCATCTGCGGTAACGCCGTCGCGATCACCGTGCCGTCCAGATTCTCCATGAAGAACGCGCCCGCCACCAGCAGCGCCACCAAAGTGGATCTGCGGCTCGCGTGCTGTGCATCGATGGGCGTCATCGCAACCGCTCCACCAGATCATCTGGAATCCGCAGATTGCCGCCGCGCCCCGTGCCCAATTCGAGCCCCGGTTTCACCGCCCCATGAAAGTCTGATCCGCCCGTCACCAGCATTCCATATTGCTTCGCCAGCGCCAGAAAGTTTTCCGTATCCTCCGCCCCGTGATCGCTGTGATACGCCTCGATCGCGTTCAACCCCACCTCGCCCATCCCCGCCAGCAGAGCAGGTAGGTCGCCCTTCAACCGCACCGGGTGCGCCAACGACGCAATGCCTCCTGCCTTGCGAATTCGCTCGACACCCTCCGCAAACTGCGGCTCACGCCGGTCCACATAGCCCTTCGCCGCTTCGCCCAGAAATTCATCGAAAGCCTGCTGAGCCGACTTCACGTACCCTTTTTCAACCAAAATCTGCGCGAAGTGCGGCCGCCCGGTTTCCCCGCGCCCGCGCGCTTGCGCTTCTTCGAGCGTGATGTCCACCCCCAACTCGCGCAGTTGCGCCACCAGCCGCAAATTGCGCTCTCGCCGCGACGCCTGCATTTCCGACAGCCACCCGCGCAGCTCCGTTAGATCGCCGTCCCCTAAAAAATATCCCAGCAAGTGCGCCGTCTGCGCGTTCAGCTTGGTCGACACTTCGATGCCGCACAGCAATTCCACCCCGGCCTCGCACGCATGTGCTCTCGCCAAATCGTAGCCCGCGAGAGTATCGTGATCCGTAATCGCCAGCGTGCGCACGCCCACCCTGCGCGCCTCCGCGATCAGCTCTGCCGGCGAATATGTGCCGTCGGATTGATTAGTGTGCGAATGCAGATCGATCATTAAATATCAAGCCTCGCTCCGTCAGCGCGTCCCAGATTTTCTCCACGCTTTCCTCCGGCGTCTCGCGGTCCGAGCGTAGATTTACTTCCGCGCTATAGGGCGCTTCGTAGGGATCGGAAATCCCCGTGAAGTGTTGAATCTCGCCCGCCAACGCCTTCCGGTACAAGCCTTTGGTATCGCGTTCGATCAGCACTTCGAGAGCGCAGTCCACGTGTACTTCAATGAACTCCGGAATCCGCGCACGCGCTTCGTCCCGCGCCTGGCGATAGGGCGAAATCACCGCCGCAATCACCACTACGCCGTGCCGCGAAAGCACTTCGCACACGACAGCAATCCGCCGGATGTTCTCGTCGCGGTCTGCGCGGCTGAAACCCAGGTCTTTGGAAAGATGGGTCCGCACCACGTCGCCATCCAACACCTCCACGCGCGCGTCCAGAGCGCGCAGCCTTTGCTCCAGCAGGCGGGATACGGTGCTCTTGCCGGCGCCGGACATGCCGGTCAGCCAAACGGTGAATCCTTGATGGCGCGAGGTCACAAAATTCATCGTAAGGCAAATCACAACCCAGCCGCTTTAGGTCGACCACCCCCGTGAATCCAGCGGCTGGTATGGCTTAAATAAACAAGGATGGGATGATGGCCAAGCCCTTCCGGCGCACGGCCTGGCGGGCTGCTCACCCGGCCCCGTCCCTTCGCACGCCGCTCATGCGCGCAAAATCCACCACTTGCTTGACCAAAATCGCAATCTGCCGCGCCGCCGTCTCTTCCGCCACGGCGCCGCTTTCATCGAACGTCTTGTTGAGAGTATTGATAGCCACCCCCATCGGCGTCGGCCACCCCCGCAGCGCATGTACCATCGAGCGCAGCGCCGACAGCGTGATTGCCGTCGATTGCCATCCCGACCCGCAAACGATCAGCCCCACCGCCCGCCCCTCGAAATAGGGCTGCGGATCCTGCGCCATGTCCTCGACGTAATCCAATGCATTCTTAAGTAGCCCTGAAGCCGATCCGTGATAGCACGGCGTCGAAATAAGAACGCCATGCGCCCGCCGCAGCGCCTCGATCAGCCGCCGCACGTCAGCCGGCCTCTCCCCCGCTTCCGCCGTGTACATCGGCAAATGAATGCTGGGCCCGTCGAAGAGTTCCGCGTCCGCCCCCGCCTCCTCCGCCAGCGACAACGCATACCGTAGAGCTTTTTCCGCCGACGATTGCGGCTTGGTGGCGCCGCCAATGCCAACAATATAAGGACGAAAGCGCGAAGTCACTCCTGCTATCCTACATCGCCCTTCAAAGCAGCCGCACCTTGATGCAGAATGGAAGCGCCTCGATCTATCATGAATTATGCTGGGTCTCCGGCTCTGCGCCACAACGCTTCTGCTGCTAAGTCCTGCGTTCGCCGCGGCCCCCACTTTTCATAAGGACATCCAGCCCATCTTCCAGGCCCGCTGCCAGAGTTGCCACCGCCCCGGCGAAGCCGCCCCCATGCCGCTGCTCAAATATCAGGACGCGCGGCCCTGGGCCAGAGCAATTCGCGCTGCCGTGATCACCGGCAAGATGCCCCCTTGGTCGCCCGACCCGCACTA
>JALYIB010000105.1 GCA_030775965.1 Acidobacteriota bacterium
GTACCGGTGGTGGCCAGGTTCGTCGATGTGGTGCTGCCGGTGACGCAGATCAGTCCGTTGGCCGGGTCGACGGCGATGCCTTTGACGCTATCGATGGCGGTGCCTCCGTAAAAAGTGGAGTAGACGATCACCGAATCGGGGGGCGCAGTGGGGTTCAGCTTCATCACAAAGATATTTTGCGTCGCGGTGTTGGTCTGCGTGAAAGCGTTGGTGGTGGTGTTGAAATCCGAGGACGCGGTGTTGCCGGTCACATAGACGAAGCCTTGGGCGTCGTGCGTGATGGCAACTCCCGCGTCGTTTTTCGCGCCGTTGAAGTAGGCGGCGAAGGAAATCACCGGATCGATCACCAGCGCGGCGGAGCGGTTGTAGCGATCCAGTTGAATGCTGACGTCGCGATTGGCTTCGAGCCGATATTCGGCGTGAACGGCTTGGCGGCGTCCGGCGGCGGTGGTCTGATACACCACTGGCAGGCGCTGCGTGAGAGTTTGTCCGGCGAGTCCAATTTCCAGATCGCCGTTGAGCGTTACACCCAGACGGTCGGCGCCGCCGAAGCGCAGGCGGATGCGCGAGGGATCGGCGTCGGCGGCAATTTCAAAATCGTATTCAAGGTTGCGGCCGCTGCCATAGAACACCACATCGACGCCGGGGTAAACTTGATGCCGGCGCAGACGGCGATAAGCCTGCACGGAGCCGCGATAGGCGGGGATGAAATACTCAGTGGGCACGGAATAAGGCGCTACGGCGTCAAAGGTTGCGTGGGGATCGGATCCCAGCAGCCGCATCGACAGAGTTTTATCGCCCAAGTGGAACAGGGTGGCGTCGGCGGTGAAGGCTAGCGAATAGCCTAAGCCGCGCGCCGACCACTGGGGCGCTCCTCGCTGACCGGGGCGCTGTTCGAAGCGTACGGGCGGCTGCGGCAGGACCTGCAGGGACGGGGCTGCGAAGGCACACACAGCCGCAAAGAAAAGACTCGCGAAGCGCATATTCAATTTAGACGTTCCTCGGGCGGGAATTGGTTTCATGGCCGCCGCTGTTAGTTTAGAAAATACGTACGGTAGAGCGTATCGCGCTGCTTGGGGATGAAGCCTGCGTCGCGGATCAGGCGGCGCAGCTCTTCTTCGGACGCGCGATGGTGGGCGCCGGCGGCGCTCACTACGTTTTCTTCGATCATGATGCTGCCGACGTCGTTGCCGCCGAAGCGGAGTCCGATCTGGCAAGTCTTGAGGCCAGGGGTGACCCACGAGGACTGGATGTTGAGAATGTTCTCCAAGTAGAGGCGCGAGAGCGCCAGCATCTTTAGGTATTCGACTGCCGTCGCGTCTTCCTTGACGAAGTTGCCAAGCGACGTATTTTCGCGCTGGTAGGCCCAGGGGATGAAGGCGGTGAAGCCTCCCGTGTCTTCCTGAATCTGGCGCACCAGGTCGAAGTGGTTCATGCGCTGCTCTATCGTCTCGCCGGTGCCGAACATCATGGTGGCCGTGGTGCGGATGCCCAGTTCGTGACACGTCCGGTGGACGTCGACCCATTCTTGGGTCGAACATTTTAAGCGGCTGATGCGGTGGCGCACGTCGTCGTCGAGGATTTCGGCGCCGCCGCCGGGGACGGAGTCGAGTCCGGCGTCGCGCAAGCGCGAGAGGGTATCGCGCAAGGTCAGGCCGCTGACTTCGGCGATGTTAACGATCTCGGGGGCGGAGAAGCAATGATTCCAGATGTCGAAGCGCTGTTTGATGCCGCGCAGGAGGTCTTCGTACCACTCGATTTTTAAATCCGGGTGCAGGCCGCCTTGCATCAGGATTCCCGTGCCGCCCAGGCTGAGGGTCTCGCGAATTTTTTCGAAGATGGCTTCCTGCGAGTGCACATAGCTTTCGTCGTGGCCGAGCGGGCGGTAGAAGGCGCAGAAGCTGCAATATTCGGTGCACACGTTGGTGTAGTTAATATTGCGATCGATGATGTAGCTGACGACGCCTTCCGGGTGCAGCTTGCGGCGGACTTGGTCGGCGGCCATGCCCAGGCCAACCAGATCGTCGCTGCGAAAAAGATCGATGGCTTCAGCGCGGGTCATCATGCGGAAACGCCTCCGGGGACCACCGTGCGTTCTAGCGCGGCGGCGTGTTTTAGGTAAGTCTCGATTGCGGTTTGGTGCGGTTCCGCGAATTGGAAGCGGATGTAGCGCGTGAGGTATTCGCGGACTAACGGCTCGGGGAATCCGCGGCGGGCGGTCTCTTCGCGCACGATCTCGTCGATGTGTTCCAGGCCATAAGCGCAGGAGGCGGCGAGGGCGGCGCCGTAGGATTCGACGATGGCTTCTTTGCGGCCCGCCCACACCGCGAAGACCATGGGGAGGCGGGTTAAAGTTGTCCACTCTTCGCCGAGGTCGAGGGTTTCGAAGGGAAGCGTGGCGGGGTCGACGCGCAGGGCGGCATCGCCGATTAAGAGAGCGGCGTCGGCTTGGCCCAGCATGGTGGGCAGGTCGGGAGCGAGCGAGATGAACTGTGGCTCTACGCCGTATTTTTCCGCAAGAATGATGCGGGAAAGCATGACGGAGGTACGCGATCCGGAGTCGGTCGCGAGTTTCTTGATTTCGCGGAAGGGGACTTTGGAGATGAGCAGGATACTGCGGACGGCGCCGTAGGAGCCTATGCCTGTTTCTCGGAAATACGATAGCTTTTGGCGGGCCATTTCGATTACGGGTACGATCCCGATGTCGGCTTCGCCCGAGGCGAGCTGGTCGGCGCAGAGGGACGGGACGGCGAAGCTCAGGTCAAAAGTTTGGCGCTGCGAGGGGTCCTTTAAGAGGCCCCATACCAGGGGCACGGTATTGAGGTAACTCACCGCGCACACACGGGGACGGCTCGGCTTCATTTCTGTGGCCAAGTTGTTATTTTACCGCAACTGCACCGACTCCCCGTGCGGCCGCCATCGCACACGCCCGATGCGGAAAAATGCATCGAGCCGGTGACGACTCGGTCAGCGCCCCAAAAGGTGAGTTTCATGATTTTGAGTAGAATTGCAAGTATACGATGCGGAAGATAGCGATTTTCGGGTTCTTCGCGTGTCTGGCGTTGGGCCAGAAGAAGCCGTTTACGCTGGAGGCTTTGCAGGATTTCCGGAGCACGGTGGTGGGGGATGTGCCGGGGGAACCGCTGTGGGCTCCGGACGGCAAGACGTTCGTGTATCGGCAGGGCCGGCGGCTGAGGCTTTTCGAGGTGGCGGCGCGGCGGTCGCGCGAGGTGCTGGATCTTTCGGCGCTGGATGCGGCGGCGGTGAGTCCGCCTGCCGCGGAGCAGTACGGGTGGGAGAACCGGCGCGTGGAGGAAGCTACGCTGCAATGGGCTCCGCGGGGCGGGGAAGTGTTGTATGCCAGCGGCGGGGATTTGTTTCTGATCGGCGTCGACGGAAAGTGGAAGCAGTTGGTCAAAACGCCTGTCGCCGAGCGCGATCCTAAGTTTTCGCCCGACGGCAAGCGGGTGGCATTTCGGCGGAATTGGGATCTTTACGCGATGGAGCTGGCGAGTGGAAAGGAAACTCGCCTTACTTCTAACGGGTCGGATACGCTGCGCAATGGCGACTTGGACTGGGTCTATCCGGAAGAGCTCAACTTGGGGACGGCGTATTGGTGGGCGCCCGATTCCGGCGCGATCGCGTATCTGCAATTTAATGTGAGTGGCGAGCCGTGGTATCCGCATGTCGACTTGCAGGGGCTGCGGGCGGTGCTGGAGCAGCAGCGCTATCCACAGGCAGGGGAGAAAAACGCGGAGGTGCGATTGGGGGTGGTTGCCTCCCATGGAGGCGCAACCAAGTGGCTGGACGTGGGAGATACCGTGACCGGCTATTTGATCGCGCGCGCGGGATGGGCCGCGGATTCGAAGAACGTCTACGTCGTGCGGACGAATCGCGTGCAGAACCAGTTGGATTTTTTGCTGTACGACGTGGATTCGGGGAAGTCGCGGACGGTTTATAGGGAATCCGGCAAGGATTGGATCAATGTCGAGGGCGATCCGCTGTTTCTCAAAGACGGGAAACACTTTTTGTGGACCAGCGAGCGCGATGGGTTTCGTCATCTGTATTGCTATGCGACGGACGGTGAAACGCCGGCGCAATTGACGACGGGCGCCTGGGAGGTGACGGACGTACTGGCGTTTGAGGAGAGCGCGGGGCGGATCTGGTACCGGTCGACGGAGGTGGGGCCGCTCGAGCGCCAGTTGTACAGCGTGCAGACGGACGGCAGCGGGAAACGGCGCATCACAGCGGGCGAGGGGAATCATCGGGTGTGGATGGCTCCGGCGGGCGGGGCGTTCGTGGACGCTTATTCGAACTTGAGTTCGCCTCCGGAGTGGACATTGCGGGGCGCCAACGGCGATGCGATCGCGGTTTACCGGGCGGCCGATCGCCGGGCGCTGGACGAACTGGATCTACGGCCTACAGAGCTGGTTAAGTTCACGGGCCAGGACGGGACCTTGTTTTACGGGCGGTTGATTAAGCCCGCCGGGTTTGACCCTGCGAAGAAATATCCGGTGGTAGTGGATGTTTACGGCGGCCCGCATGCGCAGTCGGTGCGCAATACTTGGCCGGGTGTGGGGATGGATCAGGTATTTGCGCACGACGGTTACGTGGTTTGGGAAATGGATAACCGGGGGACTTCAGGGCGGGGGCATGCGTTCGAGTCGGCGGTGTTTCGCAACCTGGGAGTGCAGGAACTGGCGGATCAGCGCGAAGGCATTCAATATTTGATTTCCTTGGGGTTTGTGGACGCGCGGCGCATTGGGGTGACCGGATGGAGCTACGGCGGCTTCATGACTTTGAATTTAATGTTGAACGCCGCGGATTTGTTTCACGCTGGATTCGCCGGGGCCCCGGTTACCAACTGGCTCAATTACGACACGATTTACACGGAGCGCTACATGGGCATGCCCCAGGATAGCGGCGAAGCCTACGCGCGAACGTCGCTGCCGGCGAAGGCGGGGGCGCTCAGGGGGAAACTCATGATCGCGCACAATTTCGAGGACGACAATGTGTTGTTTCAAAATACCGCGCAGATGATCGCTGCCCTGGAAGCCGCCGGGAAGCGTTTCGAGCTGGCGCTTTATCCACAGAAGACTCACGGGATCAGTGGAGCGCCGGCCCGCCAGATGGAAGCCACCATGCTGGACTTCTTTGAGCGGAGCCTGTCTCCCGCGCGGTAGAATAAAATCGCTCTCCGTATGAATCCCATCTTCCGCCCGCTCACTGCGGCTTTTCTCCTGCTGGCACTGCTGGCGGGGTGCGATCGCTCGGCCCCCGCCAATGTCGCTGCCACGGTAAACGGCCGGCCCATTACCTACGCGGAGCTCGACAAGCAGTACGAATCGCAGTTCGGCGGCGCCGCTGGCGAGCGCTCGAGCGGCGACCAGGCGCTGATACAGAAGCTGGAGGTGCTGCGCACGCTGGTGGATAACGAAATCATGCTGCAGCGCGCCGAGAAGCTGAGCTTGATGGCGGTGGATGCCGACGTGGACGCCAAGTTCAACGAGCTGAAAGCGCCTTACACGCAGGAAGAATTCCAGAAGCAGCTGGATGCCCGCAAGATGACCGTCGAGGAACTGAAGGCGCAACTGCGGCGCGATTTGAGCGTGCAGAAACTGTTCAACAAAGAAATCACTTCGCAGATCAGCATCGGCGACAAAGACATTACGGACTTCTACAACACGAATAAAGCCAGCTTCAATTTGGCGGAGCCCCAGATTCATATGGCGCAGATTCTGGTGACGTCCACGCCCGATCCCAATGTGCGCAATTTGAAGAACGACAAGGCGCGGGATGAGGAACAGGCTCGCAAGAAAATTCAGAGCATCCATGCGCGGCTGCGGCAGGGCGAGGATTTTGCGATGCTGGCGCAGAACTATTCCGAGGACCCTAATTCGTCGCAAAATGGCGGGGATTTGGGGTTCATCCCGGAGTCGGCTTTGGAAAAAGCCAATGCCGATCTGCGGCGGACTTTGATGGCGCTGCGGCCGGGGGAGACCACGGCGCCGATCCATACGCCGGAGGGGTATCGCATCCTGAAACTGGTCACGCGCGAGCCGGCTGGGCAGCGGGAGTTGGCGGACCCCAAGGTGCAGCAGACCATTCGCGAGCAATTGATCAATCGCAAGGATCAATTATTGAAGGCGGCGTATTATGAGATGGCTCGCAACGATGCGAAGGTGGTCAACTATTACGTCAACGGGATCGTAGGAGCGAGCGGCAAGAAATAATATGGCGCCGCGGTTTACTACCTCGTATGTCGCCGATTCGCTTGCGCTCTTCCGCTACTACAAGGATCTGGTGGAACGGGCGCTGGCGCAGCTGCCGGACGAACAACTGCTTAGGGTGTTGGATGGCGAGGCAAATTCCATTGCGGTGATTGTGAAGCACCTGGCCGGCAACATGCGGTCGCGATTCACGGATTTTCTGACCAGCGATGGCGAAAAGCCGGGGCGCGATCGGGATGCGGAATTTGAAGATCCTCCCGCTTCGCGCGCGGAACTCATGGCGCTGTGGGAAGAGGGATGGCAGTGCGTCTTCGCGGCGATCGAGCCGATTGCCGAAGAGGAGCTGCAACGCTCCATCGCCATTCGCGGCGAAGCGCATTCGGTGATGCAGGCGATCCACCGGCAAGTGGCGCATTACGCCTATCACTGCGGGCAGATTGTGCTGCTCGCCAAACACTTCAAGGGCGATCGGTGGCAGACGCTGAGCATACCGCGGCGGAAGTCGGCGGAGTTCAACCGGCGCGTCCAGGCTGGGGAAGCTAGCCAGCGTTAACGGAGCTGAAACCTCTCACTGCGGCGGGGTCTTTTCGAGTTGCTGCTTGGCCCACAGGCGCGCGGGATTTAATTTCGCGGCGCGTTCGAATTCCTTGCGGGCTTCGGCGTTGCGGTTGAGCTTGCGGAGAGCGATGCCTAGCCACAGGTGCGCGTCGGCGGAATTGGCGTCGAGCGTGATGGATTTCTCAAAATCCTTGATAGCTAATTCGACTCCGCCTCCGAAGGCCGCGGGTAAATAGTAATTGCCGATACCGCGGCTCAGGTAGTTCAGGGGCTCGTGCGGGTCGAGTTCCATGGCTTTGTTCACTTCATCGAGCGCACAGCGGCCGTATTTCAGGGCGCCGAGCGTCCCGGCGACCGCGGCTTCCTGGCCGCAGAGAGTGCCCCAGATGCGGTGATATTCGGCTTCGGACGGTTTGAGCGCCACGGCGTGTTCTGCGGCCTTCATGCCGGCTTCCGAGGCGCCGCGGGCGCGGTTTTTGTCATGTAATTCCGTGGCGACTTCGGCGGCGGTCGATTGCGCGAGCGCCGCCTGATACTGGGCTCGCGCGTCGCTCGGCTGGCGGTCGGCGGCGGTGGAAAGCTGGGCGGCGATTTGCTCCAGTTGCGGGAGGCTTTGGGCGTCGCGGGCTTTCCATAGCTCCGGGCTGGCGGCAGGCGCGGCTGCCAGGAACAAGACGAGGAAGACTTCAAACATGTATACCTGATTGGATTACGTGAGCGCCCAAAAGGTTACGCGGCACGATAACTTCCTAAAACTCTTAAGAAATCCGCTAGTTCCTGCAGATGGCTAAGGGCGTTGCGGACCACTTGGTCGTCACGATGGCCCCACAGATCCAGATAAAACAGGTATTCCCAAGGTTTGCCGCGCAGCGGGCGCGATTCGATTTTCACTAGATCGATGTCGCGCAGCGCCAGCGCGCCTAGGGAGCGGAAGAGGGCTCCGGGCACGTTGCGAATGGAAAACACCAGCGAGGTTTTCCAGGGGTTTTTGGCGGCTCCGCGAATGGTGCGGGGCTTTGCTCCGGCCGGTTCCAGCAGAAAGAAGCGGGTGAAATTCTGGCGGTCGTCTTCAATGCCGCGCCGCAGGATGTGGCCCCCGTAGGTTTGGGCGGCTAGCTCGGATGCAATGGCGGCGCCGTCGGCGGGGAGTTCTTCCATGATCATCTTGACACTGCCGGCGGTGTCGTAGAACGGCGTTCGCTCGATGCGCGGGTGGCGGGCGAAAAAATCCAGGCATTGGTTGAGCGCCACCGGGTGCGAATATACTTTCCGGATGTCGCCGAAGGAGACTCCGCGAGGAGCGATCAGGTTATGGATCACGCGAACGCTGGTTTCGGCGGTGATCTCAGCGGGGTGCTTGAGCAAGAGATCGTAATTTTCGTGGACCGATCCGGCTAGCGTGTTTTCGAGCGGGATCACCGCCGCGTCTATTTTGCCGGCGTCCAGCGCGGCGAACACTTCGTCGAAGCGCTGGTGCGCGATGGGCTGGGCCCTCAGCCCCAGCAACTGGCGGATGGCTTGCTGGCTGAACGCTCCCAGCTCTCCTTGGAATCCGATTCTGTTGGGCGTGCTGCGCTTCATCGTTTTCCTTCCCACGCCGGGGCGCCTTCGGCGGGGGCTCCGGCCAGCGCCATGACGCGCTCCACACTATGTTCGACGATGTCGGCTACCGTCTGCGGGTTCAGGTAAAACGCCGGCATGGGAGGCGCGAGAATCGCCCCCATTTCCGCCAGCGCGGCCATGGAGCGCAGGTGGCCCAGGTGCAGCGGAGACTCGCGAACCATCAGCACTAAGCGGCGGTTTTCCTTGAGCGTGACGTCGGCGGCGCGCACGATCAGGTTGGAACTGATGCCGTGCGCAATCGCCGACATGGTGTGAATGGAACAAGGCGCCACCAGCATCGCGTCCATGGCGCCCGAGCCGCTGGCCAGGCGGCAGCCGATGTCCTCGACGGGATAGTGGAAGTGAGCCAGGGTCTTGAAATCGGCAGCGGTTTTTCCCATTTCGAGGAACGCGGTGCGCTCGCCCGAGCGCGACATGATGAGGTGCGTCTCCACGGCGGGCTGCGCACGCAGTTTTTCCAGCAAGCGCCAGCCGTAAATGGAACCGCTCGCTCCGGTGATCCCTACAATAATGCGCAAGTTGCCTGGCACCGTTGGTTCTTCATCGAACTCCTTGCGAAACGCACAGCTGACAAAAATTCTGTTCTGAATTCAGAACAAGCTCCTTGCTGAAGTCCTTCGTCGAACGCTATAATCCTAGCCAAACCTACAGTGATATATCCTGATATATATCTTGCGGATGCCGTCGGGGGACGTTGCTGCTCCGCGAGCAGTGACGCGATTCTCAAGCCTCTATGATGGAGGAACCAGGGCAGAAACTCAAGCGCGCCCGCGAACGCCTGAATTTGCGTTTCCGCGAGGTAGAGGAAGCCAGCACCGCAATCGCGCGCCGGCACGACAACGATGAGTTCATCGTCGCGCTTAGCCGGCTTGCGGATATTGAAAACAAAGGGACAATTCCGTCCATGTACCGGCTGTATTCCTTGTGCGCCATTTACCGGCTGGACCTGCCGGAAGTGCTCTCCTGGTATGGAATTCCTCCGGATGGCGTTGCCGCTGACGCGGATGTCATCGAGCACGGGCGCACGCATCTGGTGGGGTTTCGCCCCGAAGAGTGCGAAGTACAATTGCCCATCGCGCTCGATCCCGGGTTAGATCTCAGCCGTACCGCTTTCTTGAGCCGCCTGATTCAACAGTGGGGCACAATTCCGCTCGCCATGCTCAGCAACATAGACCTGCGGAATTATCGCTATGGATACATTGGAACCGCGGACTGGTCGATGTTCCCCCTGATCTCGCCGGGATCCTTGGTAGTGATTGACGATTCCAAGCGGAAGATCGCCACGTCGGGGTGGACCAGTGAATTCGACCGCCCTGTTTACTTCCTGGAGCACCGCGAAGGGTATGTCTGCGGGTGGTGTTCGATGAGCGAAGGACGGCTGATCGTGCAACCTCATCCGGCTTCGAATTGCGACGCTGAATCTTATGCATACCCCAATGAAATTGAAGTAGTGGGTCAGGTCACGCGCGTTGCAATGAGCTTGGACGCGGGGCATCGCCGGAATCGTTCTTAACCAGTTCCAGCAGGACTTCCACTTCCATTTTGAATTGTTCGCGCTGCGCCGGGCCGGCCGCATCGGGAGCCTGCAACACATAGCGCGCGCCGCGAGCCAGGTAAGTGACCACCGCCTGGGGGCTCTCCTCGCTGCTCGCACTCTGCAGATACCCACGAAAGTCTCCGTTCTTGGCGGCTAGCGGCATGGTAAGCCACTCCAGAAACGTCTGTTCGTGGCTCTTTCGCAACGCGTAAGTGCTTTGTTCGCGGCCAAACGCGGCGCTTAAACCGTGATGCCGGTAAGCGCCCGAGTTCGGATCCCGCAGCGAGGCTAGATATACCAACCTCCCGTAGGTGGTGGGGATCTGCGAAAGCGTGCGTTTCCATAGGTCCGCCAAGGCGTCCCGTTCGAGCATGCCTTTGGGCTTAAAGCGCGGCATTATTCCCCGTAGCGGATATTCACTATTGTACGCCGAGTAGAGGCCCGATCCCACCCGTCACGTTCGCTGACGTTCTGAAATCCGAAAAGGTGAGCAATTCCGCTCGGCGCACGGGTAGTACGCCTTAGCCTACTCCCGGGTAGAGAGTCAACTCTACTCGCTTCGAAAGGATCTCACCATGTTCAAGAAGATCGTACTGCTCTTGGCCTTAGCTTTTTCCATCGCGTCGACGGTGGGAGCCACACCCACGAGTTCACAATATCCGATACCGCAGCCGCCTCCCGGCTCAGGGAATTAAGCTCTCAATTCTTCCACCTGTTTCCTCACGCGGGAAAGTGTGCCATCGGCACTCATCCGCGTGAGGATCGTTATTTTCCTGCCTGCTGTTAGCCCACCGCGTGTTAGACTCGAAAAACGATCATGTTCGGGGTGGAACGGACTCTCTTTTACCTGAACTTCATCGCCGAACTGGCGCTGCTCTGCCGTCTGCTTCAGTGCAAACTCCATCGAATCTATAAGTCCTTGTTCCTGTACTGGCTGGTTCAAGCGGCAGGAGGTCTGGCCCTACTCTTCGCGGGCCGCGGCACCTGGCTGTATCTGTATATGTATTGGGCAGCCCAGGCTGTGAACATCTTTATGTCGCTGTATGTGGTTCAGGACCTATTCCATATCAGTCTGGCGGAACATCCCGCCATTGCTTCTTTCGGGAGGCGCACGGTGCTGGTGGCGATGGCGCTGGCGGCCATGGTGGCGTTGGCCGGAGTCACGCTCGACGCGACGATACAGCGGGGGCAGTATGCGGCCATCCAGCGTTTTTCGACCTTCGAGCGCAGCATGAACTTTGTAATTCTGATTTTTTTGCTTCTGATCAGTGTTATGCTGCTATGGTTTCCTATAAAAATGAGGAGAAACATAGTGGTCTATATTTCCGGCTTTCTCCTTTTTGCGGCTGCCCGCTCCTTCGGGCTTTTGCTGGCGAATCTTTTGCCTCAGGGATTCACCGTGCTGGTGAGTACGATTCTGCTGGCGCTCACGCTGCTGTGCCTGCTGATCTGGATCATCGGTATCCGCCCGGAAGGCGAGCGGGTAAGCGCCACGCCCGGTTACCGGCAGGATCCGCAAGCCATGCAGCGGCTTAGCCGCCAGCTGGACGCCATCAATGCGGCGCTGTCCCACTTTGTGCGGAACTAACCCTGGAAAAGCAACCTCCATTTAGCATTGCATCCGGAGTAAATAGCCAGTATCCTAATGGGGCATTACAACGGAATTTAAAATGACCTTAAGTTTGGCTTTGGCCTGGGTTATTACCGTTGGCTCACTAGCTGGATTACTCTGGTGGCTGACTCGCCTAGCGCAACGCAGGCGGTATTTGACGGCACCGCTCGACGCCGATGTTGGCGCCAATTTCTCGTTGGATCGTTATCGGCCGATGGCTGGGCTGTTGGCGAAAGACGACCTGGCATTTCTCGAAGCGCAGCCCGGATATCGCGCGGAAATCGGTGCGCGCTGGAAGCGGGAGCGGCGGCGGTTATTTCGCCGCTATCTCCACGAATTGAAGAGCGATTTCCGGCGGCTGCACGAGCAGGCGCGGGAGATGGTGGCGCAATCGGGGGTGGAGTCTGCCGGGTTCGTGGAAGTCCTGATGAAGCAGCACATGACCTTCCTGCGCGCGACTACGGCGCTGGAGTTCCGCCTGGCGCTGCAAGCGCTGGGAATCGGCCAGGTCGACGTCGCGCCCTTTCTGCAACGGATCGAGGCAATGCGCGCGGATTTGGCCGTGCGCACGGCTTCGCTTGCGGTGGCTTAGAGATTCTTCAGCAGGATTTTCGCTTCCGCGAAGCCTTCAAATTGGCGTTCGGCCTCTTTGAAGTCGCGGGTGTGAACGCGACGGCGCGCGCCCTTGTGCTCGGCGGGATAACGCAGGTGCAGCATCTCGTGAAACAGCACGTATTCGACGGCTAGCTGCGGCGTCTCGCTGCGGTCCAACACGCGGCTGAGCACAATGGCGTTGTGGGAGGGATCGTAGTGCCCCAGCAAAGTGCGCGACGCATACGGGCTCCAGCCTAGGAGCGGGCGGGCCATCAGTCCGTTGAAGTAGCGGAAGTTTAACTCTTCAAACATTTGATTCAGGTCATAACGCATGCCGCGCGGTCCCTCGACGCGTTTGCGGCCGCGAATCCGGCGGACCAGGTCGAGGCTGCGGCGAATGTCGCCGCGGTTGAGATAACGGCGGTAGCGGTCATTGCTGGCCGGCGGCACGGGGCGGCGGAACAGTTTTGCCAGCAGGATCTCCGCGAGCGCTTCCATGACACTGGCGGGGGCGCTTTCGAGAGTATCGGCCAGCCGCAGGCGCAGGGTGCCGGATTCCAAGCGAATTTGCGCATTGGCGTTGGCGTAGCGGCGGAATTCGATGCGAATGACGGGGACCTCGGTGCGCGGGCGGAGTTGGCGGAAGACGCGCTGGTAGATTTCTTCCAGGGTATCGAGGGTGGCGGCGGCCTCGGGCTCAGGGGTCGGGATTCGAGCGGCCTCGACTTGCATTTCCTCCCGAATGTAACATAGCTTAAGTGGGCGATCTTCCCGTCCCATCCAATCACAAGGAGATTTTTTTTGCCTGGAGCTAAGATCAGTGCCCTCGGCTGCTATGTGCCGCCGGGGGTGCTGACGAATCAAGACTTGGAAAAGCTGGTCGACACCACGGATCAGTGGATTTTGGAACGCACCGGGATTAGTGAGCGCCACATTGCCGCTCCCGGAATGGCGACTTCCGATATGGCGGTGGAGGCGGCGAACTGCGTGCTGCGCCTGCGCGGAATCGAGGCCCAGGAAGTGGAGGCGATCATCGTGTGCACGGTGACCCCCGACATGATGTTCCCTTCCACCGCTTGCCTGGTGCAGGATCGCATCGGTGCCAAAGGGGCCTGGGGATTCGATCTAGTGGCGGCGTGTTCCGGCTTTCTTTATGGACTGACCACCGCGGCGCACCTGGTCATGGCGGGAGCGCATAAAAAGGTGATGGTGATCGGCGCCGACACCATGTCGCGCATCATCGATTACACAGACCGCAGCACTTGCATTCTGTTCGGCGACGCCGCCGGCGCCATGCTGGTGGAGCCGGCCGAGCCGGGGCACGGCTTCATCGGGTTCATCAACGAAGTGGATGGTTCGGGTGGAGATCACTTGAAGATGCCGGCGGGAGGAAGCCGCCTGCCTGCCAGCGCGGAAACCGTCGAGAAGCGCCTGCACTACGTCAAGCAGGAAGGGCAGCAGGTGTTCAAGTTTGCTGTCCGCAAGATGTATGAGACTTGCCAGGCGGTGCTAGACCGGCACGGGTTGACCGCGAAGGACGTCAAGGTTCTGGTGTCGCATCAGGCCAATCGGCGCATCATTACGGCTACGGCGGAACGCTTGGGAATGTCTGAAGATCAGGTCATCATCAACATCGGGCGCTATGGAAACACCACCGGGGCGACGATTCCGCTGGCGACGCGCGATGCCATCGAATCGGGCAAGTTGCAGAAGGGCGATATCGTGCTGTTCGCGGCTGTGGGGGCCGGATTCACCGTGGGCGCGAGTTTGTGGCGCTGGGAATATTAGGGCGCGGGCAACGGAATTTCGCGGGGGCCGTCATCCAGTCCAACGATATGCACGCTGCGCGGTTGGGCGGGCGGCGGCGGCGCTTCGACAGCCGCCGTTTTCGCGGGCTCGGGGGGACGCAATTGATCCGCTAATTCTTGCGCGGACACTTGCAGTTTGAGGCGGACCAGTTCGCCGTCTTCGATCACATTTATTCCACGCAGCAGCGGGTGGAAATCGGGAATCGCCTGGCGAAAGTAATCGGCGCTTTGCGAGGCGCCCTCGGGCGTCCCCATGCTGTAGTGAGCATCCAGCGCCAGCCCGTTGCGGGCCGCGAGGCCGCCGTCAAAATCCGCGGTTTCGAGCTCCACGGGAATGAACACGCTCACCAGCGGATCCGGCAAGGCGGTGGCGCTGGTCCACATGTCGAAGCTGGCCGCCACCCGCGCCCCTCGCGCGAGCAAGGGTGACATCTGACGGCCGGTGGTCAATAAGCTGCGATCGATCGCGTCTTTGAGCGTTTCTTTATAGCCGACGAGAAGCAGATTTTCGTTGACTTGGGCGAGACTGCGCCGGTCTTTCCCCGGCGCGATCCATAGACGCACGCCGTCGTAGTCAATCGGTTGCATTCCCAAACTGGAGGCTTGCGCGGCTACCGTGGCGGCGGGAAATGACCCGGTGGCTACGGCTAATAGATCGGGTCCCGCTAAAAGAATCTCCCGCGAATTCCACAGGCAGGGG